>NZ_JBKORL010000033.1:0-28497 GCF_047314525.1 Shewanella sp. BJSY2023SW007
AGTTGCATAAAAAAATCCGATGACATGGGGTCATCGGATTTTGATCCTTTCAGTGAGATCGTCAAGCGATCTGTCTTAACTGATCGGCATTACGGCAACGCCGGTTTTTTATTGTGCTGGACTATTGCCCATCAAGCCGCTGCCGATTCATCCTCTGAATGGCGGATCAGGTAGTCAAAGGCTCCCAGAGAAGCGGTTGCACCGCTACCCATGGCGATGATGATCTGCTTATATGCCGAGTTGGTCACGTCACCGGCGGCAAACACCCCAGGCAGTGAAGTCTGACCGCGTTCATCGACAATGATCTCACCGCGCGGAGTCAACTCCACAGTACCGCGCAGCCATTCAGTGTTGGGCACCAGACCTATCTGCACAAAGATACCTGCCAGCGCAATATTATGCTGCTCGCCACTGGCTCTGTCTGTGTAGTTGAGCCCGATAACCCGACTGCCATCACCAAGGACTTCAGTCGTTTGCGCCTGGGTGATGATGGTGATGTTACCCATAGATTTAGCCTTGCGCTGCAGCACGTCATCGGCGCGCAATTTGCTGTCAAACTCGAGTACAGTCACATGCTCGACTATGTTGGCCAGATCGATAGCCGCCTCGATACCCGAGTTACCACCGCCGATCACCGCAACCCGTTTACCCTTGAACAGCGGGCCATCACAGTGAGGGCAATAAGCCACACCGCGGCCGCGATATTCCTGCTCACCGGGGACATTCATTTCCCGCCAGCGAGCCCCTGTAGCCAACAGGACAGTACGGCTCTTGAGTACGGCACCATTTTCCAGTTCTACTTCATAGAGACCATTGCTGCCAAGACGAACCGCCTTCTGGTTATCCATCACATCCACTTCATAGTCGCGAACATGCTCTTCCAGATTTGCCACCAACTTGGGGCCTTCAGTCGCCTTGACCGAAATAAAGTTTTCAATGCCTACGGTTTCGCTGACCTGACCACCGAACTTGTCGGCCAACAGCCCAGTGCGCAGTCCCTTACGGGCGGCATAGATGGCGGCTGATGCACCTGCAGGCCCGGCGCCAACCACCAGTACTTCGTAGGGCTTACGCTGGTTAAGGCTCTCGGCCTGGCGGGCAGAGGCATTGGTATCCAATTTACTGAGTATCTCTTTCAGGCTGATGCGGCCGGCAGAGAAAGGCTCGCCGTTCAGATAAACCGAAGGCACGGCCATGATGTTGCGCTGCTCAACCTCATCCTGGAACAGGGCACCATCTATCATGGTATTGCTGATCCGCGGGTTGATCGCCGCCATCATATTGAGCGCCTGCACCACATCCGGGCAGTTCTGGCAGCTCAGAGAAACAAAAGTTTCAAAATGATATTCCCCTGGCAGGCTGCGGATCTGCTCGATCAGCTCGGCCTCCAGCTTGATGGGATGCCCACCTGTGTGCAGCAGAGCCAGCACAAGTGAGGTAAATTCGTGCCCCATGGGCAAACCGGCAAAGCGTATGTCAGAACCCTTGATTGAGGTAACCTGCATCGCCGGGGTACGGGACAGTGACTGCTCGGTCACACTGACCAGGGAAGAGAGCGAGGCAATATCCTGTGCCAGAGCCAACAGCTCTTTGGACTTTGGGCTTTCATCTGCAGATACGACAAGTTCAACTGGTTGCTTGAGGTTCTGCAGATAGGTTTGCAGTTGATTTTTCAGATTCGCATCCAACATGATGACTCCAGAATCAGACTAAAGGAAAACAGAAACAGTGCGGGGAAAGAGGCTCCGAACCCTTGCAGGGGGAGGTTCGGAGCCTTCTGGGTCAGACTGGCAGTTTAGATTTTGCCAACCAGGTCCAGAGAAGGAGCCAGAGTTTCGTCGCCTGGCTGCCACTTGGCAGGGCAAACTTCGCCGTCGTGAGTGGCAACATATTGAGCAGCTTGGATCTTACGAACCAACTCGCTGGCGCTACGTCCGATACCCAGGTCATGGATTTCAGCGACTTTGATTTCACCTTCAGGGTTGCTGACGAAAGTACCGCGCAGGGCAACACCGTCTTCCTCAACCAGCACGCCGAAGTTACGGCTGATTTCACCGGTTGGGTCACCTATCATTGGGAATTGGATCTTATTGATGGTGTCGGAAGTATCGTGCCATGCCTTGTGAGTGAAGTGCTTGTCGGTAGACACAGAGTAAACTTCAACGCCCATGGCTTGCAGTTTTTCGTAGTGGTCAGCCATATCACCCAGTTCAGTTGGGCAAACGAAGGTAAAGTCGGCTGGATAGAAGAAAACTACAGACCACTTGCCCAGCAGATCCTGTTCGGTCAGCTCAACGAATTCACCTTTGTGGAAGGCGGTAGCTTTAAAGGGTTTGATTACAGAGTTGATGATTGACTGAGTCATTGTATGCTCCCATTTTCAGTTTGAATTGTCCGGGTCAACTTCATTGTTGCCCCTCGATGGAAGTCATATTAACCAAAGGGTTTAAAATAAGATAACGGATAAAAGCTGTTGCCTTAATCGGTTTTTCAGAGGAACTAGTGTCGGGAGCGAAAAAAGCGATTACCCTTCGCTCCCGGGCAAGTTATTGATCTATTGGTTCTCGCTGAACTTATGCTGTTCCAACCAATGGCTCAGCAGGCGTACACCATAACCGGTAGCACCGGCCGGAGCCAGTTGAGTGTCGCTCCTGACCAGGGCATTACCGGCAATGTCCAGATGAGCCCAGGGTTGATCACCGGCAAAACGCTTGAGAAACATCGCCGCCGAAGAAGCCCCGGCGCTACCTTCACGGCCTGTGTTGGTTAAGTCCGCTATGCTGGAATGCAGCTCTTCGCCGTAGGCCGGATCCAGCGGCAGGCGCCACAGCTTTTCCCCCACCTGCTGTCCCGCATAGGTCAGTTGCTGCACCAAAGGTTCCGAGTCACTGAACAGGCCGGCATATTCCACCCCTAGGGCACGCACCTTGGACCCTGTGAGGGTCGCCACATCCACTATCACTTGTGGTTGGTATTGCTCGCGGGCATACCAAAGACCGTCGGCCAGCACCAGGCGTCCTTCAGCGTCGGTATTGAGGACTTCAACCGTCAGCCCCTGGGCAGTCTTGATCACATCCCCCGGGATCATTGCACGACCCGAGACCATGTTTTCCGCCAGCGGCATAATACCCACCAGATTAACCGGCGCCTTGGAGGCGGCCATCGCCTTGACCGTTCCCAACACTGTGGCGGCGCCGGCCATATCTGACTTCATCCGCGCAATCGAAGTGCCGGTCGCCTTGATGTTATAGCCGCCTGAGTCAAAGGTAATCCCCTTACCCACCAGCGCAACCGCAGCATCCTCGCTGCCCTGCCAGTGCGCGACTACCAGTCTTGAGCCTCGCTCGCTGCCTTTGCCCACGGCCAGCAACGCGCCCATATTGAGTTTGGCCAAGTCTTTGGGTTCCAACACCTTAACCTTGACGCCAAGACGCTTGAGTTCCTTGGCCGCATCGGCAAAGGACTCGGGATAGAGTTCGGCGGCCGGTTTGTTGGTCAGATCCCGCGCCAGCGCCACTCCATCGGCAATCGCTGCCGACTTGAGGTGATTGGTCTTAGCTACCTTGGGCTCGGCGACCGCAAAATGGTACTGTTTTTCGGTGCGCGGCTTGGCCGTGAAGTCACGATAGCGGTAGCTGGCCAGGGAGATCCCCTGGGTCAATTCGGCGATAAACCCCTGGCTATTTGGGATATCAGCGGCCCATACCGCCACCTTGGGTTGTTTGACGGCTTCCAGGTGATTTGACAGCTTGCCCCCCAGCAAGGCTGTCTTCCCCGGCGTCAGTTCAGCATCCCCAAGCCCGAGCAGCAGCAGGCGATCTGCTTGGGTACCAATGGGGGCCAGCAATTCAAGCAGCTCGCCCTCCTGGCCTTTGAAGTTGGCTGCCGTAATGGCGCGCTGCAGTTGTTTGCGGGTATCCGCCTGCAATCCGGCGGCCGAGTAGAGGGTGCCATCCTGATGCTGGAACATCACCAAGGTGTTGGCCGGGGCGACTTGAGTGGCAAACTCATACTGTTCGGCCTGTGTCGTCCCAGCGCCCATAAGGCAGGATAGGGTCAGAAGTTTTACTGCTAATCTTTTGTTTTTATTCATTTGTACTGCTTATCATTATTGAGGGGCAGACAAATATAACATCAGGGCTTTTACGGACTAGTGCCCTTAACAATCCCTTACAAATTAGCCTACTGCCAGAGTTCGAAGCGACTGAGAGAGCGGCCTAGATCGCAGTCCAGCACAGCAGACAAGCCGGCGGCGCCCTGCTTGAGCCCGGCACTGGTAAAGTTTTTCGGTGTCCTTGAGGCAAACACTACCCAGTTGCCGCCCCCCGTGAGGCAGGCCCGCACATCGGGGAAATGTTGCTGCAGGCGAGCCAGCAGGCCTCTGTCCTGACTGTGCTCTTTCCAGCAGTTGAGCACCAGCAAACCTTCACTCTTGAGCAGCGCCAAGCTCTGCTCGATAAAGGTTTGGCGCAGTTGACCGGCATCCACGCCTTCAGAGCCGTAGAGATCGGCGAAGATAATATCTACCTTCTTGTGCTCGGCACTGGCCAGAAACTGATTGGCATCCTGATTGATAAGGTTCAGCTTTTTCGACAGTGGCAGTTGAAAATGGCTCTTGGCCAACTCAAGCACCAGGGGGCGCAACTCGACCGCTGTAAGCTTGATAGCGGCATCAAAATGCCTCAGCGCATGCACCAAAGCGCCGCCGCCCAGCCCCAAAATGATGGCGCTCTTGGGTTTGAGGTACAAAAGCGCCAGCAGCATGGCCTGCACATAGGTGTGCTGCGGCACATGGGGGGCCTTTTTCAACAGTTTGCTCTGCTCATCATGTTCGCCGAAGGCCAAGATCCGACAGTCGCCATCATCGAGGACAGCGACGCTGCCCCATTCATCCTGTTGCTGCACTAAGGTGCGATAATCTGCCATGCTTGAATAATTCTCGGTTGGGGAGTTTATCCCCTGTGACAAAGTCGCTAGTATGCCAGCAAATGCCTTATTTCTCACAGAAGCATACGCCATATGACTCACAATATTCTGATTGCCTGCCTCTATCTCGGGGTGTTTTTCTTTCTGCAGCGGGCGCTGAAAAATGCGGTGCAAACCCTGGCGGACAAGAAACAGGTCAGCGCCGCCCGTACCAGCCTGGTGACCCGCTTTATCAGCTATCTGTTGTTCTTTGTCACTCTGTCGTTGATGGCCGTTTCTCTGGGACTCGGCTATCAGGAGGTTTCACTGTTCGTGTCTTCGGCATTTGCCGTGCTGGGGGTGGCTTTGGTGGCCCAGTGGTCGATACTGAGTAACCTCACCGCCGGGGTGCTGATCTTTTTTGTGTTTCCCTACAAAGTCGGTGAGCGGATCAAAGTCGTCGACAAGGATGAAGATATTACCGGGGTATTGTTGGAAGTGGGGCTGTTCCACGTGCTTATCCGCCGCGACAACGGCGATACTGTTACCTACCCCAACAACCTGATACTGCAAAAAGCCGTGCTGAAGCTGGCACCCGGCAATGCCTCGGCACCGCAGGCACAAGAGACAACACCGGAGCAGTTACCCAAGCAGGATTAATTGAGCCTGCGCTGAAACAGCGCCAGCGCCTGCTGATACATCTGCAACGCCAATGCCGGGTCATAACGGGGATCGCCATCCCTCATAAAGGCGTGCTGGGCATTGAGCTCCTGCCAGCTGTATAAGGTCTGGCATTGCTCCAGCCTTTGCTGGATGAGACGGCGCCCTTCACTCGGCACATGGGGGTCCTGCTTGCCCCAGATCATCACCAACTCGGCGCGAATATCCCGGCAGCGGCTCAGAGAGTCATTCCCCGGCGCACTCGGGATAGCGCCGCTGTGAATATCTGTGGCATAGAGACAAAATGCCGCTGCTATGTCGGGGTTAAGGGCGGCGCGAAATGCCAGGTGACCGCCAACGCAGACGCCCATGGCACCTATCCGGCCACGGCTCCAGGGCTGAGCCCGAATAAAATCCACCAACGCCTGAGTATCATCATCGTGGGCTTCCAATGGCTTGCTCAGCTTATCGCTGTTGCCTTTGTCCTTGCCACTGTCATCATAGCCAAGCACAGTGCCCGGCGGATTGAGCTCGTGGAAAATCTCCGGCACCAATACCACAAAGCCGTGACCGGCCAGCATACAAGCCATGCGGCTTATAGGTGCGGTTTCCTGAAAGATTTCCGAGTAAAAAATGATGGCGGGAAAACAACCCTCGCTATCGGGACGATAGACCCGGGTTTGCATGCTGCCGCTTGCCGTCGGCAGTTGATGAAGACTCTGTGTAACCAGCATGACACCTCCCTATGAGCATCTCCCCGATGCGATTATCTCAATCTAGCAATCGGGGAGTCAGGTGTCAGTATTTATCTTTAGGGAATTCTTGCAAAGGACTAAGGCCATTTGCTACGAACCACGCCTTGCATCCAGGCCTGTAAGCCGACGCAGAGCACACATGGGACTTGTTCGCACCTTCCTTAGAAAAGCTCGTTACCCGAACGCTCACCGCTGAGGAGTTTCTGCACATTGGACAGTGTGGTGTGGGCGATGGCGCCCAAGGCCTCTTCGGTCAAAAACGCCTGGTGACCGGTAAAGATCACGTTGTGGCAAGCCGATAAACGCCGGAATACATCGTCCTGGATCACTTCGTTGGACTTATCTTCAAAGAACAGCTCTTTCTCGTTCTCATACACATCCAACCCCAACGAACCTATCTGTCCGAGCTTGAGCGCTTCCATGGCATCTATGGCGTTGAGCAAGCCGCCACGACTGGTGTTAATCACCATCATCCCCGGCTTCATCTTGGCAAAGCTGTCTGCGTTGAGCAGATGACGGTTTTCCACCGTCAGCGGGCAATGAAGACTGATGATATCGCTCTGTTGGTACATCTCATCCAGAGTGACATAACGAGCACCCAGCGCCTCTACTTGCGGGTTGGGATAAGGGTCAAACGCCAATACTTTGCAGCCAAAGCCCAGCAAGACCTTGATGGTAGCGATACCGATTTTCCCTGTGCCGACCACGCCCACAGTCTTACCGAACATGTTGAAACCCACTAACCCTTCGAGAGAGAAGTTGGCATCCCGGGTGCGTTGATACGCCTTATGGATCTTGCGGTTCAGGGTCAATATCAGGGCGACCGTATGCTCGGCCACAGACTCGGGAGAATAAGCAGGGACATTGACAACATTCATTCCCAGACGTTTGGCCGCATCCAGGTCGACATTATTAAAGCCGGCGCAACGCATGGCGATAATCCGGGTGCCGTTGGCAGCCAATTCTGTCAACACATCTTCATTGAGTTCATCGTTGACGAAGGCGCAGATCACTTCGAATCCGTAAGCCAGTTTCACTGTTTGCATGCATAGGCGCACATCAAAGTACTCAATTTGCGCCCCGAAGGCCTCGTTGGTACGGTTGAAATGCTGCATGTCGTAACGCTTGGCGCTGAAAAAACCTATCTTCATGCTGTTTATGACCCGGTAATTGGAATGGTAGCTAAAAGTGTAAGTGAATTACCTAAACTTGTCTTTGCCTGGCACAGACAATCTCACCGGAAACATGATGCAGCGCAATAAAAAGAAAAAAGCGGACTCCTGACAGTCCGCTTTTTTATAGGGGCTCAAACGCCCCGACTCCGTGCTATCGGAGAATTAGCTTGGCCTAGTGCTCTTTAGCGTACTTGGCAGCTTCAGCACCGGCGATACGACCGAAGGTTACGATATCAGAGATAGCGTTACCACCCAGACGGTTGGCACCGTGAACACCACCAGTGGCTTCACCGGCAGCATACATACCTTGGATCAGATGACCGTCTTTGGCTTTAACCTCAGTCTTGGTATCGATCTTCACGCCACCCATGCTGTGGTGTACAGCTGGCTTAACTTCGATGGCATAGTAAGGAGCAGTACCCAATTCACGAGGCAGGTTAGGACGCTCGAATTGAGTGTCTTTGCCAGATTTCACGAAACCGTTGTAGGTAGCGATAGTCTTGGCCAGCTCGGCACCTGGAACACCAATCTTCTTGGCCAGTTCTTCAGGAGTCTTACCTTCGTCAACAATGCCCAGGTGGACATAGTTTTCAATCTTCTTCAAGCTCTTACGAACTGAGTCATCGAATACCAAGAAGGCGCTGGCACCTTTCTGTTTCAGGATGGCTGCAGAAGCCTTGTCACGAGTAGTGATTTCGTTGACGAAACGGTCACCTTCGCGGTTAACCAGGATAGCACCGTTACCACGTACGGCTTCAGTTACCATCACACCACCACGTGGAGACAGAGTTGGGTGAGCCTGTACCCATTCCAGATCGCGGGTATCAGCACCGGCTTGCATGGCAACATCCAGACCGTCACCGGTTGCACCTGGGTGGTTGGTAGCAGCAAAGCCTTTCAGTTTAGGATCGTACTTGGCAACGCGGTCGTTGTTTCTGGCAAAACCACCGGTAGCCATAACCACGGCATCAGCCTTGATCACATAGTAACCAGTGTACTTACCTTCAACCAGAACGCCGGTCACTTTACCTGAATCATCTTTCAGTACACGAACAACGCGGCTGTTCAGACGGATATCGGTACCGCGCTTAACAGCGTTGTCCCACAGAACCTGAGCTACGTGAGCACCCACACCGGCACCACCAGTTGGACGGTGGCTACGGTTTACACTGGCACCACCCATACGACCTACGTCATTCATGTCGGCGCCCATAGCGGTCAACCAGTCGATAGAGTCGGAAGAGTTATTGGCCAGTACTTTAACCAGCTCAGGATCGTTGATGTTACGGCCACCTTTCATGGTGTCCTCAATCATGATCTCTTTCTTGTCTTTAATGCCCAGAGCCGCTTGAGGCTTGGTTTCAGCAGCGTTCATACCACCGGCAGCCAGCTTGGTGTTACCACCAGCAACAGGTTCTTTTTCCAACAGAATCACTTTGGCACCGTTGTCGCGGGCAGATACTGCAGCGGCCAGACCGGCACCACCAGAACCTATGATAACCACGTCAGTGGTTTCACGAGGACCAGCTGCGATGGCTTTGTCTTGAGCATCTTTCTGCACGTCGATAGGAACGAACTTACGCTCCCACTTACCGCCGAATGGCATATCGAAGCCGAAGCTATGGCAAGCGTCACAGTATGCCACTGATTTTTCATGGCCTATGTGGCAAGAAGTACAAGCGATTTCACCGATAAGGTGAGACTTGTGTGGAGAAATCTTCAGATCTTTTTCACCGGCAGCAATCTCATTCAGATCACCGTGGCAGCTAACGCATTGCGCGTTCTCATGGGTCAGGTTGTCATCGGTTGGACCTTTCTCGGAAACGTGGCAAGTATCGCAACCGCCCATCTCACCATGAAAATCCGCCAATACATCTGCGCCGGCATAAGCTGTACCGGCCATCATGCCGGAAATCAGAGCAGCCAGTGCTGTTTTTTTAAGTGCTCCCGTGAACATAGAGTGTTCCTCCACCATATTATTTCACATACTCATATATAGCTATTTCGTACTACAGTGCTTTTTAGTTTTTTATACCAATTACCAAGGCTGTAGCACGTCATATCTCCCACGGCAGAAGATATCACTACCCCTTTAGGCATATATTTAACTGAGTCACAAAAAATTTCCTGTTGCAGACAGCTATCTGCATTTCTGTGCACTTTTGCAGGTTAGCCGGTCACATATTGATACAAATCACGGTCAGCGTACCGTATAGCTGACGAGGTTAACGTTTTGAGGTTCTGTATTTCCATGTGAGAAGACTCGACAAATACAGGATCAAGCATAGTCGCCAATTGGCGAATGCTGCTAAGCTAACGGAAAATTTGTATTCTGGATCACAGATATCATCGCCATGACTAAAACACAGATGTCTGAAAAGCAGTTTTGGCTGCAACGCCTTTGTAAGACCAGCCTCAGAGCCCTGCACATTTTGGGAATAGTCGGTGCCGGTGGCGGTATTTTGCTATCTGTCCCCAGAGAAAGCTGGCAACTCTACTGGATAATGGCCATGGCCAGCGGCAGTTGCCTGATGCTGTGGGAGATAGTCCGGGATTGGCGCTGGCTTATTCAACTGAAAGGGGTATTGACCCTGGTGAAGCTGCTGTTGCTCCTGTTGTTTATCCCCCTGGCAGCCTACAAGAGCGAGTTGCTTGTGACTGTGGTTTTACTTTCGGTCATAGTGTCACACGGGCCCGCGGGCTTGCGGCATTACTCTATAGTTCACAGACGCAGAATCGACAGTCGCAAGGAGATCAAGGGATGAAGACCGCAGAACTGATCACAGCCTTTGACCGACACCCAGAGATAACACCTGAGCTCAGGGTGCTGGACCTGGCCTGCGGCTCAGGGCGCAATGGCTATTGGTTTGCCAAACAGGGGGCCGAGGTCACCTTCATCGACCGTAACCCCGAGAGCTTTGATGAACTCTGGCGCCAGTTTCCTCACTGCCAATTCCTGGAATGGAACCTTGAGCAGGGTGAAAAGCCCGATCTGCTCCCTTTCGACGTGGTATTGGTGTTCAACTATCTACATCGCCCTTCGCTGCCCTGGATTGCCAAACAACTCAAGCCAGGAGGCTTGCTGTTTTACGAAACCTTTACTCGAGAACAGGCCAAGTTCGGCCGTCCCAGCAACCCGGACTTTTTATTGAATGAAGGTGAGCTAGAACACAGATTTGCCAAATTCGAGACTTTACATTACTTTGAAGGCCATATGCCCGGCGGAGAAACGGGAATGCTGCAAGCCAAGGCACAATTGATTGCCAGAGCCGTCCGCTGATCCGCCTCCATTCAGCTGTATCAAGGACCTGCAATGTTTCCCTATCCCGAGCAGTATCGGCTTGCCCTGCCCCCGTTGATCACCGCCTTTATGGTGCTCTGGTCACTGTTGACCCGGCCTCTGCTGGGAGATTCCAGCCCATTCGCCCTTTATCCCTTGTTGTTACTGTTCCCTCTGGTGCTTGGGCTGCACCTGCACCTTATCTGGCAAGCAGCCGGCTTACGTCGCCTGGATCAGGCTTTCTACGCTTTGGTACACGGTATTCTGGCTTTTGTGGTCTGGACCTTTTGCATCATGCATGTGGGCGGTCACAGCTTCTCCTAAGCTTCCTGGTGAATAAAAAGGGGCACGGTTTACACCGTGCCCCTTTGGCTTGGAAAGGGAGAGTTATTTGTCCTTAGGGTCGAGCAAGCTTGATTCTTCGGACGCAAGAACCAAGTTTAAAAACAGGTAGTACACCAATACAAAAGCGCTCAGTGAACCGACCAAATAGAGAGTTACCTGTAACATGATGGCCTCCACTGACGGTTATAGATTGATGGACTCATCGGGGATCTTGTAAATCACACACTCTGGATACGGCTCACACAGAGATGGCGTATTGACTTCATCCTTGCCCTTGGTGGGTGTCGACGCCAGCAGTAGCGGTAAAGCAAACAGAGTAGAAAGCAATGCAAATCCAATCGCATTTTTCACAAACTGATTCAAACTTTTCATCATCTTTTCTCCTGCTGGGAAGGGGTGGGCGCAAGCTGCGCCCGAGATTGCTTCGACCTTTTTGCCTGGTACTCAGAGTAAAAACCAAGCACTTTAAAAGTCAGGCAATCAAGCTTGCCCCTAAAGCTATCTCAGACAGAGAAAAGCACCATAATGAAAAAGTGATGGAAAGGTGATGTCTTATAAATCAGTTAATTACTTCGACTATATCTGTATTGGCGGGCCCCAATAACGCCAGCGAGATCTGGCCGTCATCTGTCACCGACAGCAATCTTGGGGAAACTTTCTCCATCGGAATGTCACGTCCTTCTCTCTTGCCCGTATGGAGATCTATCTTGAGAATGCCCATAGCATTGTCGTTGGGCCGCAACAACCAAAGTGCCTCGGCAGCCAGTTGCCAACTGCTACCGAAGTGAGGAGTATACTGGTCATAAAAGAGTTCTTCGACGCCCTGCTTCAGACGCCAAATCCCTTTCTTGTACAGGCGGGTAAAATAAAGAGTACCGTCGGCGGCGTACTTGGCAGAAAAGCCATCTGTCAACAAAGGCTGCTGCTCGCCACTGTCTAACATCAGGCTGTTTATCTGCCAGCGACCATCGACACTGACGGCTGCCAGCAGTTCATTGCTACTGCGCCCCCAACTGACATTACGGACATTGCCCAGCTGAGGGAAAAACTTGAGTTCACCGTTTTCAGGGTTAAAGACAAACACCTGTTGGTTGAGACTACCGGCCACCAGCTTGTCATCGGCTGAATAACTGAGTTCATCTATATGAGAAAAAGTGCTCAGGCGACTCAGTTGTTTCTCCGTGCCCTGTTCGTCCCGACGCCATAATTGTGGCAAGCCGCTGCGATTGGAAACAAAGATCAACTCCTTGCCATCGTGGCGCAAGGTACCGGCGGTATCACGGCGACTGGACGCCACAAAGCGCTGCGGCTTGGAAGCCTCATCAAAGGGCGAGGACCAGAACCAGATCTCCTCTTCAAACAGTTCGCCGACAACCGCCGCCATGCGTCCGGCACTATTGGCCGAGGGAGAATTGATTTCCTGCAACACGCTCGTCAGTCGGGTTAACTTACGGGGTTTGAGTTGCAAACGGTGAAGTTGCCCCTCCTCTCCTCGGTATACCAAGGCGTTGCCGCCTTTATCCCAGGCAATACTGCGCAGTGGATACCCCACACGCTGCAGGTTTTGCCAATCACCGGATTCGATATCGAACAGCAAGATCTGAGTGTCGAACCAGTTGATACTACGCAGCACCGCCAGACTGTGACCGTCGGGAGACAAGGCCAGTGCATAGTCGCCGCGTCCCACCACATGAGGTTGACTCAATTGCTGGCGCCGGCCGTCGCTGAGACTGAGCAGAAAAACGCGCTTGAAACCTTCGACCCCTTCGGCATCCACATAAAACAGCGAGCGGTTCGAGGGACTCCAGGCGATGCTGGTCGACTGTGTTGTCTGATGGCACTGGCTGACTATGCGGCTTCGCATCCCTTCTTCCGTCAGCTCTGTCACCATGATACGGCAGCCCTGAGTCTCACTGAATGCCAAATAAGCCAAGGCCTTGCCATCGTGGCGCCAGGCCGGGTAGCGCAGACTGTAATCATCCACAACAGGAATGGTTTTGATGACTCTGTCGCCGAGCGACATCAGCTCAATATGCCACTTATCGGCGTTCAGTTCCCGATAGGAAAATGCCAGCATGCTGCCATCGGGGGACAGGCTGGGGTCCACCTCCTGACCATTGAGCGAAGTCAGTGGAGTCAAACGCCGGATGGCCACATCTGTCAACTCAAGCTGGGGGTTTTCCTGGGCAGGAGCCAGATAGAGCCAACTGGCAATACCCGCCGCCAGCACGCCGAAGGCGCCGCCCAAATAGCCCCACTTGCTGCCGCCTGCTGCTATCTTTTGCTCAGTCTCGGCGTCTAACTGTGTTATTGGTAGAGGATTGTCCGGCGAATCGTCGTCGAGTGTCGTCTCGCGTACTTTCGCTATCAACACATAGCCCTGCTTGGGCACTGTCTTGATAAAACGTGGCTCTCTGGGATTATCCTGCAAATACTGACGCAGCAAACCGATAATGCGGTTGATGGCGTTATCCGTGATAATACCGCCGTGCCAAACCTCCTGGATCAACATCTCTCGGGTCACCAGGGTGTTGGCATGATGGATAAGGCACAGCAATACCTGCATCACCCTGAGCTCGAGCCGTACTTGAGCCTCTTCGCGGCTCAGCGTACTCATCTGAGGGTCAACCAACCAATCTTCCAACAGGTAACCTGAGCGCCTTCCCATACCAATCCATTTCCAATTCAAACACTAAGATACTAATTGCCGCGGTTGTAAAAGAGAAGTAAAGCACTCAAATTAACCCAGGGAAGATAGGGACAAGTTCCATGATACTCTGCGTTGGCTTACGGACCTGGGTGTAACAACGCCCAAGAGCTTGCATCTACCTGCAGCCGCGGTTATCTTTGCCGTCCATTTTCATTGAGGCCATGACATGTCAGATTTTGTCTACAATCCACCAACCGAGCCTTGGCTGGATATTCTTTACCAGGACAAGGACATCATAGTCATCAATAAACCTTCGGGACTGCTCTCGGTTCCCGGACGAGATCCGGCCCATCACGACAGCGCTTATGCCAGAGTGTTGGCCGAACATCCGCAGGCACAAGTGGTTCACCGCCTCGACATGGCCACCTCGGGCGTGCTCTTATTGGCACTGAGGCGCAGTGCCGAGCGTGAACTGAAACGCCAGTTTCGAGACAGGGAAACCCAAAAGAGTTACTACGCCAGAGTCGCCGGTTATATCAAGGCCACTCAAGGCAGTATAGAACTGCCACTCATCTGCGACTGGCCCAACAGGCCCAGACAGAAAGTTGACCATCAAGTGGGTAAGCCGTCATTGACTCATTATGAGGTGATCAGCAAGGGGCGTTATTCAACTCTGGTCAAGCTGATCCCCATCACAGGACGCTCACACCAACTCAGGGTGCATATGATGGCATTGGGTCATCCCATTCTGGGCGATGGTTTCTACGCCGACTCCTGGGCAAAAAGATTGGCTCCCAGATTGCTGCTGCATGCCGCCAGCCTCAGCATCAAGCACCCCTACTCGGGTGACCCCATGAGCTTCAGTGCACCTGTGCCTTTTCTCGAGCCCGAAGGCGGGCAATAGCGACTAACATCACCCTAGATGTTAAGCCAAAAGTCGCCTTAAGACTGGCAATTTTACAATAAAACACGTAAATTCATGCCTGATTATAAGCAATTTAGGCGTGATGCTGTGGATACATCATTTCAAAGAGATCAACTGGACAATCAGATCCTGGAAGCCCTGATGCAGGATGCACGAACTCCTTTTGCCGAGCTGGCCAAACGCTTCAGCGTCAGCGCAGGCACGATTCATGTCAGGGTAGAAAAGATGAAACAGGCAGGTATTATCACCGGGGCCCAAATAACGGTAAACCCCAAAGCTCTGGGCTATGATGTCTGCTGTTTTATCGGCATCAATCTCAAAAGTGCCGGTGACTATCCCGCCGCCATCTCCAAGCTCAATGAGCTGGAAGAAGTAGTCGAGGCCTACTACACCACAGGCAACTACAGTGTGTTTGTCAAAGTGATGTGTCAGTCCATCGATGCCCTGCAGCACGTATTGATTAACCGCATCCAGTCGATAGACGAAATTCAGTCCACCGAAACCCTGATAAGCCTGCAGAACCCAATTGTCAGGGCGGTAAAACCCTGACAACAGATAAAGAAAAGGCTGCCAAATTGGCAGCCTTTTTCAGTTTAAGACTTAGGAAAGGAGTAAAGGACTATGGCCATTTGCTGCGAACCACGCCTTGCGTCCAGGCCTGTAAGCCAACGCAGAGCACACATAAGACTTGTTTCGCACCTTCCTTAGCTCGATTTTCTGCGCAGCCACCCCAAAGGCAGCAACAACAGTGACAACCACCCCAGCGAACCACCACTGTCATGCTCCCAGTCAAACACCACTATGCTGACCGTTTCCGTAGTGCTGTTACCCTTGGAGTCACTCACCTTCAGATTGAAAGTCAGCAAATCGCCAGAACCACCCACTTCAGGCGCTGTCAGATCCAGCTTGGCCGCCGAGCTGTCAAACTTCAGCGGCGCACCGGCGATCTGAGTCCAATGATAGCTGACCGAATCACCATTGGGATCGGCCGAGGCAGATGCATCGATAACAAAGCTATTACGCTCTGCCACTCGGTCGGGTGCATTAACTTTAATAACTGGAGCACCTTCTTTGACATCAAACAGATACTCCTGAGTCAATACCTCGGCGGTATCATTGACAACGGTATTGCTCAGTATCAGCTTATTACCCAGCCCCTGTTTACGCGGGATAAACTTGAAACTCAGTGTCTTGGCCGGTTCACCAGTTTGCATCACATGAGTCCAACTCAATACTCCTTGAGCCAGTTCCCCTTTGTCGCTGATAGCTGTGACTTCATGTCCTTCCGGCACCATGGCCTTGATTTGATACTCCCGAGCCTCTGGGGAAGTATTGGCAGCGATAGTTACAGTCATGGTTACTGGCAGCCCAGGGGTCATCTCACCACTGAGTATACTGGCCTCAGGCATCTGCACATCATCAACGACCCGGTTGAAAGCAACCGGCAGGTTCTTGGCAGCGACATTGGTATCACTGGACGTCAGAGTTACTACGGCATAACCCAGGTCGCTAGCGTCAAAATTATCCTTCCAGGCAAATTTCAGTGAGAAGTCCTCATTGTCACCCGTCTTGGTCAGAGTAAAGTTGTCCTGAGCCGGACCGGCCTCTACCACAGAGGTTTTCAAGGTGAAGGGATCTTCGGCATTGGCGGCCGAGGCCTCATAGTTTTGCACAAAAATATAATAGTCACCGACTTCTGGATTACTGATACTGACAGATTCATCAGAACCGGCTCTGGCCGATTGGCCGACAAGGGCATCCAACGACCCGTCACTATCTCTGTCTATCGCCACATAGAGATCCAAATCCGGGGAATTGGTGGCAGTAATAGTGGTATTGAATAGCTTTGCCCCCTCTTCAACCCTGTAGGCGACGAAGGCGACACCATCGGTAATGTCGTCCAGGAAGCTACCAACATTCGAATCTTGCTTCAGCACGCCTTCAAAACTGTCGGCCAGAGCCAAGACAGATACTTCTGCATCCAGTCCAGTCATATCCAGCGATTTCAGCTCGCTGAAAGTCAGCTCGTCGGCATCTCGTCCCGCTCTGATGGTTAAACTGTCCGGCAAATTGTCACGGGCAGCTTTAACCGCCACAGGCATGGCCGCATCAGGGTGGTTACTCGAGGTCAACAGCAGGTTACCAAACGCCCAATCACTTGAGTTCACTCCTGTGATATCGGCAGTGACAGTCACCACCTGCGACTGCCCCTTGGTCAGAGTAAAGTTTTCAGGCGAAACAGTTATTTTCAGCCCTTCAGTCGTCGCCACCCCGGCAGCGCTCCATACGCCGTCTTTGGTAGCCGTGACTTTTCGAGTCCAACTGCAACTGTTAACACATCGGCTAGTAGACATGCTGGGAAGATTCAAACGTCTGGGATCACCACCGAGTTCTGGATTGGCAAACTCATAATTGTCCGCCAACTCATCCATGATAAGCCCTGTCTTGGCGGCCAAATCAACCCGGATCCGGCCGGCACCCACATCAAACGGATCCGCGGTAGTCTTGCCATCGGCTTTGGTCATAGCACTGGCTGTTGTTGCCGTCAGCATCAAGGCTGAACGGATATTATCCGGCGTCCACTCAGGATGAGCCGACTTCAGCAGCGCCCCGGCGCCCGCCACATGAGGACTGGACATAGAAGTACCGGACATCAGAGTATAATCGGCAGGATCTGTCCCTGTTACTTCATGGCCATACTGCTCATCAGCATAAGCGGCATAGATATCCACACCCGGTGCTGAAATCGAAGGCGCAATCACATCTAAGTAACGGTTTGGTCCAAGTAGAGAGAAACTTCCCAACACATCGGTCTGACGCTCAACGGCAGATGGAGTGGCATTGATTTTGGCTACCAAGCCTGGCGTAGCCGCCAGCGCATCCACGACAGCCAAACCATCAATATTGCCGATGAAAACAGAGGGGATACTGGTGTTGCCAAGTCCGGACATCTTGCTTCTAACGTTGCCTTCACCGTCTTTGTTAAAGACGATAACCCCTACTGCTCCCGCATCTTTGGCATTATTGACTTTGTCGGCGAAATTACAGCCGCCGCGCTTAATCAACGCCAACTGCTCCTTGAACGCATCGGCGGCAAAGGCGTTGCAACCTTCGAAATTATCAGCTGCCAAGTCACCGGCGTACACCAAAGATGCGCTGATGTCTGCAGTCATTACCGGCCCGGTTCCCTGAGTGTAATCCAGCAGGTCACCGTTGAACTCCAGAGTGGAGCGCACTTCCCGGTTGTGGGTTGATGCCGCAACTGAGGTATACCAAGGCGCATTCTTGGGTGAAGAAAAGGGAACTTGGCCAACCGATGCAGAAGTATTCCCGGCCGATACGGCAGAGAAGATGCCGGCATTACGGGCTGCCAGGAAGCTCATTTCAGTAGAACTTGCCCAAGGGAAACCACCGCCGCTGATGGAATAGTTGATCACATCCACTCCGTCGGCAATAGCATCATCCAAAGCCTTGAGAATCGCCGATGTGGGGCAACCTGAGTATCTATCGCCATTATTGCCCGGACGGCAGATCTGATAGGCGACAATATTGGCATGGGGAGCTACCCCGGATATTTGTGTAAACTCGAGACCGGTCTCTATGCCATCCCCCCGAGCTTCACCGACTTCACCGGCAACATAGGGGACATTCTTAAGGATATTGCCCGCTGCAGTACCGGCAGTGTGAGAACCATGACCACCATAATCCTCACCATTCTTGGCAGGAGGCGTTGGACCAAAGACCTCCTCATCATCATAACTATCGGTAATCTCTGGATAACTTCTGACTCCGATTAGCTTATCGTTACACATGTCAGAGAACTCTACCGCACAGTCACCAACGTAAACACCTTGTCCCCAGGGATTGGTATGGTCATAACCATCTCCCCCAATGTCGGCAAAGGATGGATGATCACTGTTGATCCCCGAATCGATCACCCCGACTATAACCCCTTCTCCCATAGCCCGAGTCCCTGTAGCACTGCCGTCCCACACTTTGGGAGAACCTATCATGCTCTGGCTGCTGTCGGTATCCATTGAATAGAGGCTTTCCCGCTCAATGAAAGCCACTTCGGGTAGCTTGGACAGGGCTTCTGCCTGCTGCTGATCCATGGTGACCGCCAGACCATTAAAGGCATAGTGATACCTGGCCTTAGCCTGTAACTGAACCCCTTGTGCCGCGGCACTCATTAAAAAATTCTGTTGCTTGGCATTCAAATACTTCACGTAGGACTTCACCGCCACACTGGCGGTATTCAGCTTGGGAGACTTTTGAGACGCCAGCCCTTGGCTTCTCTGTGGACTGGTGGCTTCAAGCCCGGCAATACCACCGGCATAATTCGCCACAGAGGGATCTTTCAGGCGCACTATATAAGTATATTTCCCCTCAGCAAGTCCAGGCTCTTTGACAAATTTATGTTGCCCCACCCCTTGCTGTTGCCCTTTGCGGCCGCTGGACGCACTAAGCAGATCCGAAGAAATAAATGGATCTGATACGCTCAACGGCGCGGCTTGGGTATGGCATGACATGGATAACAGTGCTGCTGAAACAGCTATTGCAACTTGACTCTTCAATTGTCTACTCCCATTAAGACTGTTTATTGTTGTTTTATGCTTCCGTTTTAAAACACCCTAAAAACAAGGGCGCCCAACACTTGTAACATTGACAGATACAAATTAAAAACAAATACACAAAAAATTACAATTTATCAGCCATTTACAGAATAGTAGACGTTAAAATCAAGTTCACACCGGGATTTAACTTAATCAAAAAGAGTAAAGTAGTTGGTCATCACCTTGTAGAGCTCAGTTCCCTGGTGCACAGACGCCGAGGCAAAATGTAGCACGGGGATCACATCCTCATTAAGCGAGAGCCTGGTGACTTCAGTACCGGCATCGACTCGGTCGAGCCTGAGCATATTGACCAGAGGCGCGCCGGCGGACAAAGGCACCCCCGGCTTGGCCAGATATTCCACCATACCGGCCATAGGTGCATGAAACTTTCGATAGTCTTTCAGCAAACAAGCAAAACGCGGCATCACCTCGGGTTGTACGCTCTGGGCTATCACCTCTCTATAGCTCAGATAACTTAATATCCCTTCGGCATCGCGACTGGCATCGGCAAGATCGATACGCTCCTGACTGCCAAGCTCCAAGGTAAAGGCCGATACTGCGACTTTCAGCTCTCGCCCGCGACTCTTGGCATAGTCGCTAAGTTGCCACCAGGGATTGAAGGCCGCTTCATCCATGGCGCCGCCAAAGCCTTTGGGCATCACCAAGGTGTAGGGAATATGAAAGTAACCTGCAGCGGACAGCTCATACTCGGGGCAATAGAGGTGTTTACAGGACTTGGGGCCAGTGTGCAGATCCAGCACTATGTCAGCACTGTGCGCCAGTTTCTGCAGATTGAGTGCCAATCTCTGGCCGGTCGTCACTCCCCAAGGATTGGCCAATGCCTGTTCACAGTTGGCAATGAGAAGCTGACGAAAAGCGTCAAACAGTGCTTGCTCCGGCAACTCACTGTGCTGTAGATACCAATCATCCAGCTGGACGGCCTGATCCAGATAAGCTCGGTTCCAGTTAATACCTGTGATGGGATCGAAACGGCCCAAGGTAAACTCACCGCTTTTCTGGTTAATCCCCAAGGGGTTGGCCAGAGGCACCAGGGTGATATCTCCCAGAGGCGGATAATCCCTGAAGTACTGCAGCAGCTGCAAAATCACCGCATTGCCCTGCACCTCGGCGCCATGCACATTAGCCTGAATATAGACGCTGGGTGCCTTATGACTGGTGCCTTTGAAGCGATAAACGGGTATGGTCAGAGGCTGACCTGCGGCCAGCTCCCCAACCGGCAGGTGTTCAAGCTGCATCCTGAGCACCTTCAAACAGGTTGCGATGCAAAGCGGCTACCACATCACCGGCTTCGGCTTCCGACACCAAGACACAAAGATTGTGCGGACTGGCACCCTGACAGATCATTCGGACATTATGGGGTTCAAGCACTTCAAATACCCGGCGACAGATCCCGGCGGTAGTGGCTATCTTGTTGCCTATGATGGCCACCAGAGCCAGCTTGTCTTCCACCCGCACACGGCAGTTCTGCGATAACTCTTGCAGCAGTGCTTCGGTCAGAAGCCCCTTGCCGGCCGAATCTGAGCCCGTTTTATCCAGGGTCAGCGACACATTCACCTCTGAGGTGGTAATGAGGTCAACACTGATCTTGTGCCGCGCCAACACAGCAAAGGTCTCTGCCAAAAAGCCTTGGGCATGCAACATCTGCAAACTGTGCAAGTTAAGCAGAGTCTGATCTCGTCTCACCGCAACAGCCCTGAATACCGGCTCATCTTCCACTTGGTGACGGATCCAGGTACCGCCTTTTTCCGGTGCCCGACTGGAGCCGACAAACACCTGGATCTGTTGACGCACCGCCGGCAAGATGGTGGCAGGGTGCAGCACCTTGGCACCAAAGGTGGCCATCTCTGCCGCCTCGTTAAAACTGATTTCTGCGATAGGCCTGGCGTTGGGAGCCAGTCTGGGATCTGTGGTGTAAATTCCTTCTACATCGGTCCAGATCTCGACCGCATCGGCTTCCAAAGCTTCTGCCAACAGAGCCGCGGAATAATCACTGCCGCCACGTCCAAGTGTAGTGGTTCGGCCATCGGCATCGGCGCCGATAAAGCCCTGGGTCACCAGCAGTTGCTGCTCAAGCAAGGGTTTTAATTTCTCTGTCGCCAGTCGCTTTAGCTCGGCGATTTGTGGTTCGGCCTTACCGAAATGGCTATCAGTACGCATCACCTGACGCACATCAAAGGCGCTGGCCTTGGCACCGCGTTCTCTCAAAACCGCGGCAAACAGCGCTGAAGAGCATTGCTCACCAAGGGACAGGATCTCATCCACCATAGCATGACTCGGCGCCTGCAACAGCTTGGCACTGAGCGTTGCCATGCGGCTGAGCAAAGCATCCAGCGCTGCGGCAACATCGGCAGGTCTGCCAAGTTTGTCCAGAATCGCATATTGAATGGTGGCAATATCTTTCAGTAGTTTGAGACGACGCTCATCTCCCATGTCTGCCTGAGATAGCTCCACCAACAGATTGGTTACACCACTGGATGCACTCACCACAACCAAACGGGTGGCTGAATTTGCAAGCACTATGTCGGCACAGCGATTCATCGCCTGATAATCGGCAACTGAGGTACCGCCAAACTTGGCAACAACAAGAGACATCAGCGCATTCCCCCACAGGCAGGTGACAGGGAAAGGTCGATAACGAGAATAAACTTCATGAGTTAAGCTCCGAACAGATAACGTTCGAAGAGCCTGGTGCTGAGATAACGCACCCCAAAGTAGGGAAAAAGCGATCGTCACCAGAAGCTCTCCACCAAAACCAGGTGACAGCCGCCAGGATTCAGCCTGACCAACCGACCGGAGAGCGTTACCAATGCGCATCCCGACCTCGGCGTTAATCTCCCTCATGAGCCGTCATTGGAAATTGGCTTCCTCTGACTCACTACCTAGTTAACGCACCTCTTCTGTTCCTTTCTTGCGAAAGGGATGAAAAAATTAGCAATAAAGCCCTTATGAAGTCAATGCTAATTTGCATCTGATGAAATATCCTCAACTCATTTATCACTAAGTTCAGGTAATTCATTGACCAAACGAGCTCGGTTTGCAAATAATCCAAGCTCTATTTCATGCTCACCTTTATGGCAGGGCACTAAGGTCAGCAAGCCTTTATCCACATAATAAAGTGCATTCTGACGGTACTTGAATGCTAGCTCGATTGCCGCAGCCTTATCCAAAAAAAGGGCCCAACTTTTTTCCATATGACTGAGATCATCGGCCGCACCTATAATAGCCCGATAGGGTATGCCCAGCTTATCAATATCACCTTGTAATTGCCGATCGAGAAGACGGTTTTGGCAGGAAGTCAGTTTTTGCCCTAGGGGATTATGGGCGGTGACAATGGCAAAAGGAACAGCGGAAGAAAACGACTGAGTCAAAAAAAAGCATGCGCTCTGGTAGTACTGCCAGAGACTTTCAAATGTAGCATCCATTGTAGTATCTGTCTCTAATGAACCGGAGTTATTCTAGCAAAGGCTTACGAAATCCCCTAGCCCCGTGAGCAAGCTCACAGTAAGGCAAAACACAAAATGCTTAAGTTTCAATATCTAACATAAAAACCTGTGACATAGATCATAGTTAAACATTAATTTGTTAACATTTCATTTGTTAACAAATGCCTAATCCTAGTACAATGGATTGTATCGACTGAGGCCTAGAGTTAAGCGTGTGACCAGGCTAGCGCCATTACGCGACAGCATAAGTCTCTATCGATAACGACTCTGTACCAAATGTAATCTGGTTTTAAGATCGCATTTTCTGGATTTTCCATGTCTTTCAGGAACTAAATCCCGCCACTGGGAATCCTAGAGAGTACAGTTCGCGCCTCTCCGGGTGGAGAGCATACTTTTTGCTAATCATGAAGTGTGTTGCCGTTTCATTTCAGTTTTGAACAGCACTTACGTGAACCCTGTGAATGTTGGCGTTTTAGAGAGTATAGCGGAGCGTCACCCGCGCTCATGGTTAGATAAACTGATTTAATTAGGTAAATAACATGCAAAACCCGCACATTCTGATCGTTGAAGATGAAGCCGTTACCCGTAACACGCTGAGAAGTATTTTCGAGGCAGAAGGTTATGTGGTAACCGAAGCCAATGATGGCGCAGAGATGCACAAAGCCTTGCAGGAAAACAAGGTGAACCTGGTAGTTATGGATATCAACCTGCCGGGTAAGAATGGTTTGCTGTTGGCGCGGGAGTTGCGCGAAATCAACAATATCGGTCTCATCTTCCTTACCGGTCGTGACAACGAAGTAGACAAGATCTTGGGCTTGGAAATCGGTGCTGATGATTACATCACCAAACCGTTCAACCCTCGTGAGTTGACTATTCGTGCCCGCAACCTGCTGACTCGCGTCAACAGCTCAGGTGCTGAAATTGAAGAAAAGGCCGCCGTGGAACATTATCGTTTCAATGGCTGGAGCCTGGAAATCAACAGCCGTTCACTGGTCAGCCCACAGGGTGAATCTTACAAGCTGCCGCGTAGCGAATTCCGCGCCATGCTGCACTTCGTGGAAAACCCAGGCAAGATCCTCAGCCGCGCCGAGCTGCTGATGAAGATGACCGGCCGTGAACTCAAGCCACATGACCGTACTGTTGACGTGACTATCCGCCGTATCCGTAAGCATTTCGAAAGTGTGCCTGATACACCGGAAATCATCGCCACCATCCACGGCGAAGGCTACCGTTTCTGTGGTAACCTGGAAGACTGATAAAACTTATCAGTCAATACAAAGCCAGCTTATCAAGCTGGCTTTTGTTTATCTGCCCTTATCACCTGTTCCTGCCCCCTATCTCTCTGGCTTCCTCAAGGTCAATCTCAGCTTCTTCACCGTAGGTCCTATGCCATATGCCACTTTCGGAAACAGTTGCCATACGGTAATTATCCCCTTTTTAACTGTAGTTAAAAGTCGAGGTTAAGCGACCACTGATATTTATCGGCATCCGCCGAGCTGAGTGCAAATTTGATTCTGCCGACTTCGCGGCACAAGATATTCGCCTATAAAAAAACCCGCCATCAAGGCGGGTTTTTATCAGGATAATTAATCCTTATTTCTTGGCTGCGTTACGAGCCTTGGTTTCTGCGATAACAGTCTCAGCCACGTTGGCAGGACATGGAGCATAGTGAGAGAACTCCATGGAGAACTGACCACGACCAGAAGTCATGGTACGCAGGTGACCGATGTAACCGAACATTTCTGCCAGTGGCACGTCAGCCTTAACGCGTACGCCAGTCAGACCAGCTTCCTGATCCTTGATCATGCCGCGACGACGGTTCAGGTCACCGATAACGTCACCAACGTGATCGTCTGGAGTGAACACGTCAACCTTCATCACAGGCTCAAGCAACTGAGGCTTGGCTTTAGGCATAGATTGACGGAATGCGCCCTTGGCAGCGATTTCAAACGCGATCGCAGAGGAGTCAACTGCGTGGTAACCACCGTCGAACAGTTCAACTTCAACGTCCAGTACAGGGAAGCCAGCCAGAGGACCTTCGTTCATCATGTCTTCGAAGCCGCTTTCAACTGCTGGCCAGAATTCACGAGGTACGTTACCACCAACAACGCTGGAGGTGAACTTGAAGCCGCTACCAGCTTCGCCTGGACGGATGCGGTAGTCAATCTTACCGAACTGACCAGAACCACCAGACTGCTTCTTGTGAGTGTAGCTGTCTTCAACGGCTTGAGTGATGGTTTCACGGTAAGCTACCTGTGGAGCACCAACAGTCAGTTCAACACCGTGAGTACGCTTCAGGATGTCTACTTTGATGTCCAGGTGCAATTCACCCATACCCTTAAGAATGGTTTCACCGGTTTCCTGGTCAGTTTCAACCTGGAATGATGGATCTTCTGCAACCATCTTACCCAGAGCAACACCCAGCTTCTCAGAAGCGCCTTTGTCCTTAGGAGTTACAGCGATAGAGATTACTGGATCAGGGAAGATCATAGGTTCAAGAGTACATTCGTGCTTAGGATCACACAGAGTGTGACCAGTCTGAACGTTCTTCATGCCCACAACGGCGATGATGTCACCGGCTTGAGCAGAGTCGATCTCTTTACGATCGTTTGCATGCATCTCAACCATGCGGCCGATACGCTCAGTTTTACCTGTAGCACTATTCAGTACAGTGTCACCTTTCTTCAGCTTACCTGAGTAAACACGGATAAAGGTCAGGGCACCGAAACGGTCATCCATGATCTTAAACGCCAGCGCGCGCAGTGGCTCGTCAGCAGATACTGTAGCTACTTCACCGGTTTCTTCACCAGTTTCTGGGTCAGTCAGAGGCTGAGGCTCAACTTCTGTTGGAGATGGCAGGTAATCAACAACCGCATCCAGAACCATCTGCATACCCTTGTTACGGTAAGCAGAACCACAGTAAGTGGGGAAGAAGGACAGGTTGATGGTACCCTTACGAATACAACGCTTCAGGTCTTCGATAGAAGGTTCTTCACCTTCCATGTAAGCTTCCATCAGGTCGTCGTCCTGCTCAACAGCAGTCTCAACCAGGTGCTCACGGTACTCTTCAACCAGGTCAACCATGTCTTCTGGGATTGCTTCTTCAGAATAGTTTTCTGGCAGACCAGAATCATCCCATACGTAAGCTTTACGGTTCAGAACGTCAACAACGCCCTTGAACTCGTCTTCAACGCCGATAGGCAGAGTCATAACTAGTGGAGTCGCAGCCAAAACGCGCTTGATCTGACCTACAACACGCAGGAAGTCGGCACCCATACGGTCCAACTTGTTTACGAAGATGATACGAGCAACTTCGGATTCGTTAGCATAACGCCAGTTGGTTTCGGACTGAGGCTCAACACCACCTGAACCACAGAATACGCCGATACCGCCGTCCAGAACTTTCAGAGAACGATATACTTCAACTGTGAAGTCAACGTGTCCGGGTGTGTCGATGACGTTGAAACGGTGATCTTTCCAGAAGCAACTTACCGCAGCAGACTGAATGGTAATACCGCGCTCGGCTTCCTGCTCCATGAAGTCAGTAGTAGTGGTACCGTCGTGGCTGTCACCCATCTTGTGGATTTTGCCGGTCAGTTTCAGGATACGTTCTGTGGTAGTGGTTTTACCCGCGTCAACGTGAGCAAAAATACCAATGTTTCTGTATTTTGATAAGTCAGTCATGATTCAACTTCAAATGATTAGTTAATAGGAGACGGAGTATGCCACTTCAAAGCTGCGACAGACGGAACCCCATAAATAAGGCGCGTATTATAACACCGAAACCCCCATAGGCTGCAATCAGCAGTTTCAATTTTCACCAGTTTGTCACCGCTAACGAATTAAAAAAATAAAGCCCTATAAATTCAACACCTTGAGTGCACATACTTTCACTATTCGGGTCATAAACACAGAAATTGACTTCATAAAAGTGCCGCTCTAACCTCAAACCGATGAATTTGGCCCGATTTTATTGGCTCGCTCGTATTCAGGATCGCAGCAAATTCTGTTACGGCCTTCCGACTTGGCCCGATACAAAGCCTGGTCAGCCCGATCAAATGCGCTCCATATAGACTCTCCGGGTTTCAGCTCTGTCAGCCCAAAACTACAGCTAAGGCGAACACCGGCAGAAAAAGGATAGACAGTCATCGCCGATGCCAAGCGCTCGCACAGATGCCTTGCCTGAACACAATCAGTATCCGGGCAAACAATCATAAACTCTTCACCGCCCCAACGGGCCACTAGGTCGATTTCGCGGGCTCCCTCCATGAGCAGAGAAGCCAGATCACTGAGTATAGAGTCACCCACGCTGTGGCCATGGCGATCATTGATATCTTTGAAGAAATCTATATCTATCACTATCAGTGATGTATGCCCTTGCATAGCGTCACTTCGATGTTCAGGCGCAAAGTGTCGATGAAAGTAGTGGCGGTTATACAACTTGGTTAAAGGGTCATGGGTCGAAATAAACTCAAGTTCCCTATTGGTTTCCAATAGCTGATTACGCAGTTTCTCCAACTGTTGATTCTTGGCTGTCAGCTCCCGGTTATATTTACTAATCCAGCGGTAGCGCGCCAGTAAAGCGCCGAAGACCAGTGTTACCACAACCAAAAGCTGCCAAGTCAGCCCTCTATCCGTTTGCTTCAATACCGCTATATTACTCCACTGGCGATACAGCCTGGCCCTGTAGTCGTCAGAAATCTGCGCCAACAAACGATTTAACTCGGGCAGCATCCACTTGCTATTCTCAGTCACCGCCATCCGGAACTGCTCCTCTGGCCCGGCCCAAGCGGCGATTTTGAGATTGAACAACCCACTCTGCTGAATACGGGCATTGATGGAATACATAGAACCGATAAACAGATCCGCCTCACCGCTGGAGACCATCTCCAATCCCTGCTGCTCTGTCTCGGCCAGAATAATGCGGATCTTGGGATAGTTCTGGCGCACATAATCCAGCAAGCGGTAGCCTCTGGGGATCGCCAGGCTTCTATCACCGACCTGCTCCATATTCTGCAAAAAAGGTTGCTCGCGGCGTGAAACCAACACATTGGGAGAACGGCTATAGATATCGCTGAAATATAAGAACTCAGCGCGCCTGGGAGTGTAGTTAAGCATGGTGGTGAATACACAGCGTTGCTGCTTCAAGTAGGCTAATGTCTGTTGCCAGCTGTCTGTGGGCACCAGCTGAAACTGCCAATCAGTCTGCTCTTCAATAAGTTCAAGAAAGCCGGATGAGATCCCTACGTGCTTGCCTTGGTCTATGCCTTCATAAGGCATCCAGTCGGGGTCGACACAATAGGGAATCGTGACTGCATTAACTGCGGCCGTTGCCAGTAAAAGGCTGCCAAACAATATGGGCCGCAAAAACCTCAGCAAAGTATTTACTCTCCGGCGAGTCAGAATACATAGAATTTTAGTCCATAAACTATGCTCTCTCACTGGGGATCACTCTGCTGCCATCGGGCGGTTCCCGCTTGAGTTGCTCAAGCGGCCTAATATATAGGGCTAATAGAATATATAGGACACCCTAAACACTCTCCGAAGGAATATACAGGACATCCAAAACACTTTCCCTATCTTCGGCCAACGGCGGCTGTGGCTAAGCCGTCAAGGAAGCTCAGCCCAGAAGCATACAATGAGTATGTGATTGGGGGAGCCGACGCAGACAATAACGCCACGGTCGCAAACAAAAAATAAAGCACTGACAAAGCCGCCGAGTAGC
>NZ_JBKORL010000034.1:0-5447 GCF_047314525.1 Shewanella sp. BJSY2023SW007
AAACATACGCTGATTTTCTGTGATGCCACCAGCAAGCTGCCAGCGGCCAAACAACTATTCCCCTATAACGCCTTGAGCGGCGGCGACAGCGAAGTGCCTTTTGTCCGCAGCTTCAGTTATGCCAAGCAACTGGCGAGTGCCAAGACCGAACTTAAGGATTACAGCTTCAAAAAGCCCGCTTATAGCTTTTTACAAACAGAAACCGCCAAGCGGTTGGCATTCCATCAAGCGGCAGCAGGGGATAAATACGAGCATTTTGATTACCCCGGACGCTACAAGGATGATGCTCAGGGGGGATTATTTACACCGGCCAGATTGCAAGCCTTGCGCAACGACACAGAAACGGCCGTAGGGCAATCAAGTATTGTGACGGCCAGTGCCGGAGTGAAAATGAACCTTGCCGAGCATCCGGATACCGCGTTCAACCGTGATTGGCTGCTGGTGGCTGTGAAACATCATGGCGTACAGGGCGCTGCGGCAGAGGAAACCAACAATACTACCCCGACCCAATATCAAAACGGTTTTCATGCGATAGAGGGTAACCTTCCCTGGTTGGCTATGCCCAAGACCAAACCCTTGGTAACGGGTCCTCATATGGCTACCGTGGTAGGGCCTAAAAATGAAGAAATCTTCTGTGATAAATATGGTCGGGTTAAAGTGCAGTTCCCTTGGGATAGATATGGCCAGGCAAATGAGCAGAGCAGCTGTTGGATTCGAGTCAGCCAGGGGTGGGCCGGTGGCCAGTACGGCTTTATGGCGGTTCCACGCATTGGTCATGAGGTCATAGTCTCTTTTCTTGAAGGCGACCCGGACCAACCTATCATTACCGGTCGCACATACCATGCTGCCAATCCTGTGCCCTATGTATTGCCGACCAACAAAACCAAAACCGTGCTCAAGACCCAAACCCACAAGGGGCCGGGATTCAATGAGTTGAGTTTTGAGGATGCCGCCGAAAATCAACTCATCTATTTGCATGCCCAGAAAGACCATAAGCTGGAAATCAACCACGACCAGCACTATCAGGTGGGTAACGATAGAGAAAAGCACATAGGACGGGATCAGCGCCTGAACGTGGGGCAGGATGAGTTTCTGGAAATAGGTCGAGATCAGCAGGCATTGATTGGTCAGGATCAAAAGCTGGAAGTGACCAGAGACAGGCAAACCCTGATCAAGCGTCATTATCGCCTCGAAGTCATGGATCGTCGTCACGAGTACTCCAGAGCCAATCACGATTTGGAAGTGGGCGGCCACTACACCCAGAAGGTTGAGGGAAAGGTGTTATTGGAAGCCGGTGAAAGTGTGCTGGTGCACACCAAGTCGCTCACCCTCAATGGCTCGGAGAAAGTCACTATTCAGGGGCCAGGAGGCAAGATACTCATAGATTCCGGCGGGATCACTCTCGAAGCTCCCAATATCAAGCTCAAGGGGCCAGTGGCTGTGACAACCGGGGCCAAGCCCCAATTGGCGACACTGAAGAGTGCCGCAGAAGAGGGCAACCCGATAGTCGATCTTTGTCCCGATTGCGGAGAATAACAGTATGACTATGGTGAAGGAAAATAGCCTCAAGGCGTTTGGGCCCAACTACTTGGTCTTGGATGCAGCGCTATGCCCAGAGCCCCTGTGGTTTGCCAAAGGGGCCGGAGCCGAGTGTCATAGCCTGTTTGATTACCGGGATCAGGCATTGGTGGATAACGGCCCTTGGTTACTCCATCTTGCGGGACAGGACGAGCTGATAAAACTGATGCTGGAGAAAGACACCCATGGTCACAGCGCGCTGTGGTGCAAGAGTGAGCTAGCCCTGCAGCCACTGAAAGAAGCACTGGGGCAAAGGTTGTATGCCGTCAAGCCTGATGGTGAAACTACTCGTTTTCGTTTCTACGACCCCAGGGTCTTACATCACTATTTAACCGAAGAAACGCAAGCCAGAAGGGATGTATTTCTGGAGCCTTTGGGGTCAGTGCTCTATGCATCGCTTAACCCCTTTCGTTTCAATAGCCATTGGCTGAATTGGCAAAGGGAGCCGGACGGATACGGCTGCCAGGCGATATCGATTAAGGAGGATTAATATGGGGACTCCGGTTGCATTGAAAGGACATCAACATATTTGCCCTATGTTCAGCGGCAATACCCCTCATGTTGGTGGACCGATAAACCAGGGAGAAAGTGCTCTAACGGTCAACGGTATTCCTGTGGCCTTAACCGGGCACAAGTGTGACTGCCAGGTTGGCGGGCCAGATACCCTGGTTCAGGGACATCCGAGTTTGACGGTCAATGGCATCGCCGTGGTATTGCAGGGTGCGTCCACGGCCCATGGTGGCAAAGTCATTCAGGGAGATGCTGCCTTGACAGTGTCTTAAGGAGAAGCGAATGAGCTGGGAATTGAGTCAGGAAATCATGGATGCGATGCCAAACTGGCAAAGGCGAAACCAGATCCATGCCCTCGCACGTCACCTATTATCACTGGAAAATCCACCAACAGATGAGCAGGTATGCTATGACTGGCTCGAGCTGCAAGTGAGTCAGGCTTATCAATATGGATTCACCGAGCTGAGTCATCTGCGCTTGGTGGCCGAGGCCTTGTTTTTGGCACAAGTGTCACTCGATGACCCGGAAGTGAGTGCCATAGTCACCAAGACCGGATTGCCTTCAGGACGAGCGGCTATCTTGTTGCAGTGGGCCAAGGAACAGCAATCTTCTACCATGGAGTCTGGTTATGAGCTGTAACGCTGATTGTAAATGCCGCAAGGGTATTGTGGCGCTGGTGTTCGTCCCCGGCATTATGGGCACCCGCTTGATGAATGGGGAAAGCGAGGAGTCCGTGTGGGACCCCGCTGCCGGGGGAAAGTTCAGTGGTCCCAGCAGTACCGCCATGGAGTTGAAGGCCGAACGTGAAGCCGAGCTTGCTGCGGCGCAGGCGGACGATGATGATGGTTTCTTTGAGGGGATAGGTAAATGGTTTAATCGAAAGTGGATAGGGATAAAGGAAAAGGGGCGCGGAATAGCGGAAACCGGCCGTAAGTACCGAACCAAAGCCGCCGCCTGGCCTCGCATCAAAGATTTGATTTTTGCCGGACCAGTGCAACGTAAGGCCTTGTTGGTTGATGGTAACACGGAGTATAAAAAAAGGCCGATTATCGATCGGGATGATCATTTATTAGAGGTGGATCCAGGTACTGAAGACTATTTCAGGGTCTATACCTCAGTACCCAAGTCGCAGATGGAACTCAAAAAGCGTCGGGGTTGGGGCGAAGTGCTGTGGGACAGCTATGGCCCGCTGCTTCGATATCTTGAGTCGAAGGAGCCGTTATTTAAACGCCTGTATCCCGGGCTGCAATTCCCGGTATTTGCCGTGGGCTACAACTGGATGCTCAGCAATAAAGTGGCCGGAGAGCGACTCAAGGATAAACTTGAGGAATTCAGGGCACAGTTGCTCGAAGAAGATAAAGAAGGCGATAACCTGGGGCTGACCAGGGACGATATTAAGTTTGTGGTTATCAGTCACTCCATGGGCGGATACGCCTCCCGCGCCGGCTTTATCTTAAGCGGCCTGGAATCTCAAGTCGAAGCCGTTATCCATGGCGCCATGCCAACCCACGGCAGCCCCTCCACCTATTTTCAGTTTCGCTGCGGCGCCGTCGGCCACGGTGCTGTGGGGCAGGTCGTCAAAATGGTGCTGGGCAAGAACGCCGCCGATACCACGGCAATACTGGGCTTTTGTCAGGGCGGGCTGGAGCTGATGCCCAATAAGCTCTATGTGGATGCGACCAATAAGGGTGAGTGGCTGTTTGTCAATAAGGACCCGGCGAAACAGCCTGACAAACGAGAACTGTTGCAGATAGGCTATGGCAGTGGCATTTATGACTTCTACCGCCGTTTCGATACCTGGTACAGCCTGGTGCAGCCTCCCTTGTTGGCACCTGAGCTGGCCAATCCAACCGATGAGCAGCTTGAAGAGCATAAAGAGGCATTTTTGGATCGTATTGATGCCTGTGAAACCTTTCACGATAAATTGGCGGCTAACTTTCACGCAACGACCACACTGCTCTACAGCAATAACCCGGACACCAAGGCGTTTGATACCTGTGAGTGGCAGCTGCAGAACAGCTTGACCCCGGGGCTGGAAACGGCGGCGGTGGAGCGCTGGCAAGTCATAGGCGATGAAAACCATGACTGGCTCTCGGTCAAGGGCGAAGTCAAGCTGTTGAGTAGCAGTGAGCTGGCGGAGCATCAAGACAAGTTAAAGAGCTGGATGGAGCAGAACCGCTATGGCCATCAGCATGCCCACATGCCGCCTAGGGCTCAAAGCGCCAGCTTCAGGTTGGGTAGCGAGACGGCCAAGGGTGATGGTACCGTGCATGAAGGCGCGGGCAAGTATCCCAAAGGGGTGCAGACCATCGGCTTAGTGGCGACCCAGGATCACCAGGGGTTTTACAATTGCCCCGATGTCAGGGAGCTGATGGTCGGTGTGCTTCAGTCTTGGCTGCCGGATATTCACCAGAAATTCAAGGGGTAGAGATGGCAGAAGGTTATCGCAAGAGGATTAAACGCGGGCTGCTCGGCAGTCTGGCATTAGTTTGTTTTTGGCAGGGAGAAGTTGTGATGGCACAAGCGGAAAAAATGCAAGAAGGACCGGCGAGTATGGTGTTTACCAAACACTGCGTGGGCCGTTTTGAGTTTGAGTTACCCCAAGAGATGCAACTGCTCACCTCGGGTTATGGTCAGCCGCAGTTTTTTATCAACATCTATCATCAGAACAATACCGACCGCAAGAAAGGGGTGATAACCGGTGAACACAGGCTTGAGCAATGGCTGGCTTATGTGGAGGAATTGCGCAGTAAGGCAGACAGATATCGACCCACAAAATACGTTATTAAAGACTTGGAACGAGAACTGAAGACGGTGGTTTTTTATGAGGGCTCTAGACGTAGTAGTCCTGAATCAAATACAAAACATAAGTTTGCCAGCTTTTTTTTCAAGGATTTTCCGGAGCAGCAGTTGGGGCTCAGTGTTGAAGGCAGCGCCAATAAGTTTATAGCCCGCAATGCGCCCAATGTGGATGAGATATTGCAGCAGCGGCTGCACTGGATGCGTCAGGCGATAGATAAGATTGAATATCAGCCCTGGCCGCATAAGCAAGCGGGCGTCTGTTTGCAAAGAAATTTATTAGTTGCCAATCTTCAGCCACTCAAAGACGAACTCGGAGATTATCACGAAAACTATGGGGCAGAGTTTTTTAATGGTGCAGACAAAGGCTCAATGTTTAAGGTGTTAGTGAATGTGTACGGCAAAGGTGAAGAAAAAGCCTTGAAAGAGGAGCTGAGCCGCTACAGCGGCATGATGGCCTTTTTCGCCAGCAGCAAGACCAAGGTGGCCGGGCGGGAAGGACGGCTGTTTATCAGTGATGGTAAATACTCGGATACCCAGCGGGAGTTCACCTGGGTCAG
>NZ_JBKORL010000035.1:0-4474 GCF_047314525.1 Shewanella sp. BJSY2023SW007
AAACATACGCTGATTTTCTGTGATGCCACCAGCAAGCTGCCAGCGGCCAAACAACTATTCCCCTATAACGCCTTGAGCGGCGGCGACAGCGAAGTACCTTTTGTCCGCAGCTTCAGTTACGCCAAGCAACTGGCGAGTGCCAAGGCCGAACTCAAGGATTACAGCTTCAAAAAGCCCGCTTATAGCTTTTTACAAACAGAAACCGCCAAGCGGTTGGCATTCCATCAAGCGGCCGCAGGGGATAAATACGAGCATTTTGATTACCCCGGACGCTACAAGGATGATGCTCAGGGGGGATTATTTACACCGGCCAGATTACAAGCATTGCGCAACGACACAGAAACGGCCGTAGGACAATCAAGTATTGTGACGGCCAGTGCCGGAGTGAAAATGAACCTTGCCGAGCATCCGGATACCGCATTCAACCGTGATTGGCTGCTGGTGGCTGTGAAACATCATGGCGTACAGGGCGCTGCGGCAGAGGAAACCAACAACACTACCCCGACCCAATATCAAAACGGTTTTCATGCGATAGAGGGTAACCTTCCCTGGTTGGCTATGCCCAAGACCAAGCCCTTGGTAACGGGTCCTCATATGGCTACCGTGGTAGGGCCTAAGAATGAAGAAATCTTCTGTGATAAATATGGCCGGGTTAAAGTGCAGTTCCCTTGGGATAGATATGGCCAGGCAAATGAGCACAGCAGCTGTTGGGTTCGAGTCAGCCAGGGGTGGGCCGGTGGCCAGTACGGCTTTATGGCCATCCCGCGGATTGGTCATGAAGTGATAGTCTCTTTTCTGGAAGGCGATCCGGATCAACCTATCATTACCGGCCGCACTTATCATGCTGCCAATCCAACCCCGTACCTGCTGCCTAACCACAAGACCCGAACACTGTTCAAAACTCAAACCCATAAAGGGGAAGGTTTTAATGAACTGAGGTTTGAGGATGAGGCCAGCCGGGAGCAGATCTATCTCCATGCCCAAAAAGACATGGATAGCGTCATCAATAACATCAAACGAACTGAAATCGGCTTGGATGAGCATATCACCATAGGCCAGGATCAGTTCCAACTGGTGAAAAACAACCGCCATACCCAGGTTGCGCAGGACGATATTGCCAAGACAGACAGAGATCATCAGTTGTTGGTCGGGCGGAACTTCATTCACAAGATAATCGGTGCGATGAAGCGCTATATAGGGGGAGGGCTTATCACTCGCATTGATGGGGGCAACCAAACCAATATCGCCGCTTCTGATGAACGGATTATTGGTGCAGATCTGCTGATTAAGGTTGGTAATGCCAGTTCTCAGAAAGCAAAAACCATTGTGCTGGATGCCGGTCAGGAATTGACCATCAAGGGGCCGGGTGGCTTTATCAAGTTGGACTCAGGTGGCGTCACTATTTCCGGAAATAAAGTCAAAATCAATGAAGGTGGATCGCCTGGCACAGCAACGGAACCCAAGGCTGTCGATCCGGAAGCGCCCGCTGAGCCAACCAAGCCCGATCTGGCTGACAGGCGTTAAGGGAGAAACTGTATGCCAAAAGCAGCCCGAATAGGCGATAGCTGTGCAGGACATGGATGCTTTCCCGCTACACCTATAACGGCAGGAAGCGGTGATGTCAGCGTCAATGGCATCCCAGCGGCCAGAAAGGGAGATTCGGTCCTGTTTCACGCCTGCCCGTGTCCCAAAATGCCACATGGTATTCATGGTCGTAGTATCTCTGCCGGCTCTGCGAATGTGTCTATCAATGGTAAAGCGGCTGCCAGGTACGGTGATGCTGTCGGGTGTGGAGGTTCGGTAGCCGCAGGCTCCGGGGACGTCTTAATTGGTGATACGCCATACCAGTCGACAGAGCATCCCTGTGGTGAGGCTGCGGCAAAAGACAATGCACCCTTCATCAAGTTGCTGCCTTTAGCCGCATTGCCTGTGATGCAATGGGCTGATGCCGGCGAGATGGTGTCTTTTCTGAATGACCCGGTCAACAGTGTTGCTGAGCGCAAGGCGCGATATGAAGCCCGTAAAGCATTGAGCCAAAGTCATGCGGGCTCGGCATCGGCGGCCAAAAAGGCTGCGTCGGAAAGATTGGCTTTCAATAACGACAATATACTGCGAGCAGAAGCTGCCCAGTATGTGTATCGTGTCGATGAATTCAAGCGGGGACACATCAGCGAACTACCAGAACCGCCTTTGGGCTTGGAAGCTGTGGATACCAGCAAAATTCCGGGATTGAATAATGCTGTCTTTTCGGACAAAGAAACTGGTTTCGGCGCCGGGCTATTCAAATCAGCCATCAACGACGAAACCATGTTGACATTCAGGGGAACCAATAATCGAGTAACAGGTAAGAAAGATTGGATAACTAATGCTAAACAGGGAATGGGAATCGAATCCAAGCAATATAACCAAGCCATGAAGCTGGCCAGGCAAGCATCAATGTCACCTCATTTGGAGCAACAACTTGTTATTGTGGGTCATTCTCTTGGAGGTGGCTTAGCGGCCAGTGCTGTCGGAGCAACGGGAATTCCTGGTTACACTTTCAATGCAGCAGGACTTCATCCAAAGACAGTTGAACGTTTTGGTGGCCTGCCGATGGCCGAAATAGATGGATTGATCCAGACTCAGGCGGTCAATGGTGAAATATTGACAGGCGGGCAGAAGTTGCGAGGAGTGTTACTGCCTGGGCTTCTGGGAGGAATTGGGAGCCTGTTTGGTCCAGTTGGTACTGGTCTTGGACTGTTGGCCAGCGGTGTATTGATGGCTCGGGATACGCTTCCAAGCGCGCCGGGGAAAATGCATTCGTTGGAGGGAAGCGGATGGAACCCCGCAACTCGCCATGGTATGGCGCAGGTTGTGGCAGGTATTGAAACACAGAAGCGTGAGGATATTACAACGCTTACTGGTTAGCATGAATCGAAAAGGTAACAGAAGTCATGATGAAACTGAAGAAGGGGCATTGGCTTGGCTTATTGATAGCGGGTGTACTCAGTGCTTGTGGAGTAGGAGGAAAACAGATGGATGCCGAACAGTTTTTTAAGCCTGAAATGGTTCAGTTAATAAAGCACATTCAGCAAGGGCGAGAAAAAGAAGCACGCGCCATGATAGTGGAAGGATTAGACCTTAATATGCATGGCGAAGAAGATATTACGCCGCTGCTTTGGCTTATTACACAAAATGATAAGCACGCGATAAAGCTCGCATTGGAACTAGGGGCAGATCCAAATTTTCCACAGGCTGATGGTGGCAATGTTATTACTTTTGTCGCAGGGGGCAAAGATATTGAGTTGCTTGAAATATTATTGGCGGCAGGCGGAGATGCCAATAGTATTGATCATAACAGAGAGCCGGCTGTATTTCAGGCGATTGGGGAATCTAATATAGAGGCTGTAAGAGTGTTACAGAAATACGGTGCTGATCTTAATGCCATTGATGCCTCAGAGATAAACTCCGCGCTTCATGCCGCTTTTATCAACCAATGGGAGCTGGTTTATTTCATCCTCAATCATGGTGGAGATTATAGGCAATACTCCAATGGTGGAGTTGATTTGGCCTGGATTATCCATGATATCGAACAAAAAAAACTGTTTAACGCGAACAGTGACAATTATCAGTGGTTATTGAAGGTTAAAGCTTTCCTTTTGGAGCAAGGGGTGAGATTTCCCCCGCCATCTCCTGCAGAAGTACAAACTCGTTGGGCTAAAGAGGGAAGAGCTGGTTACCAAGCGTTCGAGAATTAGTGGTGTTCTGCGCTTTGTCTGGCTTAAGTATGCGGTTGGCATGTGTGCTCTGTTCTTTGGTTTGGGTGGCGTCACAGATGGATGCTGAGCAGTTTTTTAAGCCGGAAATGGTGACGGTACTTCAGCATATTCAGCAAGGCCATGAAAAAGAGGCCAGAGCAGCGTTAACTGATGGACAAGACCTCAATATTCATGGTGACGAGGATATTACCCCTCTGCTATGGCTTATTTTACAGCAGGATAAAGCGGCGGTGGCTTTGGCACTCAAACTTGGGGCCGACGCTAACTTTAAGCGAGCGAATGGTGACAATGCGATTACGGCTGTAGCCGGGAATGAGGATACTGATTGGCTGAAAATGTTACTTGAGGCCGGTGGGGATCCCAACAGTGTGGATCGTAATCAAGAGCCCGCCTTGTTTCAGGCCGTAGGAGAAGGCAATAAGGAGGCTGTTGAGATCCTGCTGGATCACGATGCAAATGTGAATGCTGTCGATGGGCCTGGAAGTAACGCCTTGCAATACGCTGCTGCCATCAACGACTTTGAAATGGTGTACTTCCTGTTGCAGCATGGAGCCGACTTTACCCACAGTAACGATACCGGCGCGGATTTAGCCTGGAATATACATAAAAAGCTGTCCCGTGGGCTAATGCCGATCAGTTAAGACAGATCGCTTGACGATCTCACTGAAAGGATCAAAATCCGATGACCCCATGTCATCGGATTTTTTTATGCAACT
>NZ_JBKORL010000037.1:0-43682 GCF_047314525.1 Shewanella sp. BJSY2023SW007
ATTCTGTGAGAATGGAGTAGCTTGAAATATCTGAAGTGCTTGCAGAAATGCAGCTCATTTTCAGGCTCTGGTTCTAGTTCTGGTGGGACTATGACTGTCGAAAAAGGGAAGAATGCAAACACCCAGTCAATTCTGCTTCAAAAACACCTCAAATCAGGGTTTTGTTGCCTTTGTCAAAACTTGACCTTTGGCTAATTGTTTTCACATTCAATGCAAGCTATTGTATAACTAATTCAATAGCTTGGCTTTAGCACTTCCTTAAGCTTAAGGTCAGAAACAGCACTTTTCCGTTTTCAGCGGAATGCAGGGACGAACAGAGTTTGGACCCGTACGGTAGCCATGGCTTTACTTAACGTTTTTTGTAAGACCTGGGTTTTAGGGCCCTTATTTGCAGGGCTTGAAGCGCTCATGGTAAGTGCCTAAGAACTGATTTTCTATACAGTATTATTGACGTTCTAGGAAAAATGCCGGAAATTTGCAGCTAAGTTTGCGCGTTATTTCTGTAACATTTTAGAAAATACTATTAAATTCATAACGTTAAAAAATACAGCTGGTAGATAATAGGTTTGGAAACCGCGCATGCGCGTTTAGCTGCAAGGGATATTAGGACTAAACTCTATTATATCCAGCTAATACAAACAGATAGCGATGCGCGTTTACACTCCTCTGAGGACTAAAACGCGCATGCGCACTATACAGCTGTTAAGTGCCTTGTAAGTATCGGCGATTCTAAAAAGGATTTACTAATGTCATCGTTGTCAGAATCTGACGATTTAAAGCAATTCAAAAAAACTACTTGGAAGTCAAACCTCACAAGGAGAGTTGATAGTTTTAGAGAAGTTATCAATGAAGGTAATAACTTCGAAGAATTTTTTGGGAAAGAGTACCTTGAAAAATTAACTGAAAAATCAGCAAGGTTAAACTCTTTAACATTTAAGCTTCTTATTTTTTACTCAATCATCATGGTTTCTTTGTATTCAGCGCAAAACTTACAAGGCGTTGAGTTAAGAATTCTAGGGTATAGCTTTAAGAATCTAGGGTACTACAAAGAATTCATTCTTTTTATTGCTGCAATAGTCACTCCAGTATCCGCACTTTTGACTGCGTATAAAAAGTATATTGATGCTTTAATTAATGAGTGCATAGCAAAAATAGCACCTGACGAGAATGTTCGAGATTTTTATAAACACATTTGGGTAGATTATGCTGCTGATGCACTATTCAAGAAGATCACGAAAGGCGAAAAGGTCCATCAGCACGGATTTTCTGTACTTTTAGCTGCGTTTCTTGCCCTGATATTTGCTTTAATTTTAATTACATTACTATTGGCATCTTTCTTCATTCAGATTGTTGTCATTTATGATGTATTTGTTAATCCGGCAACGCCGGGATATATAAATAAATTTGTAATTGTATTCGCATTGTCATCAATCCTTTTTTCTTGGCTAGTTACTATCATTCAACTGCCAATGCCCGAGGTTGATTACAGTAATTATGGAAAAATTGCTAATCTAGAAAAAGAAGATCCAGAAAGATATAAAAAGGTAATGGATGAAATATCTAAAGAAGAAGCTAAAAAAGACGCCAAGTCGATAATACTAACCTCTGCACTTGCTTATCTAATCACCTTTTCTGGATTTAGTTTTATTTGGTACGGCTTAACTTTACAGGATATATCTGTCTTCCTGCCTAAAGCGGTTACGGGCGCAATGTTTGTTATGTTCTTCTCAAACGAGATTCTTGGTCTTGTACGCAAAATATCATATAGGAGGTTCTTTAAGAATTATCCGGATGAATCTGATAGTAGAACAAAGGCGTTTAGCAAGTTACAAAAATTCCTTTCATTCATGAAAATACTGTCTCCTATATTATTAACTATTATATATTCGCAATATGCTTATCGGTAAATAGAATGGTGTATTGCACTTAACAAGCTGTTAAACAAGGACAAAATACAGTTGGCTTTTGCTCCTTCGTCGCTTATTTTAGCCAACTATATTTAGCCTGTTAACAGGGCGTTATGTGAATCTTGAGCCCTGCAATATGTAAGGAAAAATATGTCTTTTGAAATAACTATCCCCAAAGAAAATGGTTCTGAAATATTAAGAATAGAAAAAGGTGCCTCAGTAGTTATTGTTGGTGCCAATGGTGCAGGAAAGACAAGATTGTCTTCCTTTATAGAGGAAAGCCTCGGTGAGAAAGCTCATAGAATAGCCGCTCACCGGGCATTATCATTGAACCCATCAGTTGCAAAAATTAGTGAAAAAGACGCGAGAATAGCTTTAAAGACAGGTTGGAATCATAAAAACTCCACAATTGCAAATCGAAGTGGAAATCGATGGGGGAATAATGCAGCTGTTGCCTTGTTAAACGACTTCGACTTTTTATTGCAAACATTATTTGCAGAACAAACTAACACCTCCCTCGAGACTCATAAAAGTGTTAGGGCTGGCGAGAATGAAGAAGCTAAAGCAACTAAATTTGAGATACTGACTCAGGTCTGGCAATCGCTACTACCTCATCGTGAGCTACATGTTAGTGGCGACGATATTATGGTTTCCATAAGTGGTTCAAACGATAAATACTCAGCAGCTGACATGAGTGACGGCGAACGAGCCGTTTTTTACATGCTAGGTCAATCCTTAGTCGCAGAGCCAAACACACTACTAATTTTTGATGAGCCTGAACTTCATGTTCATAAGTCAATAATGTCAAAGTTATGGGACGAGCTGGAAGCATTGAGGCCAGATTGCGCTTTTCTATTCATAACTCATGATATTGAATTTGCTTGTTCCAGAGTTGCAGAAAAATATGTGATTAATAAGTATGATCCTACACCGTTGTGGGAAATTAATAAGATTCAAGATGATAGTGGGTTTGATGAAAATACTCTAACCCTAATATTAGGAAGTCGAAAGCCTATTTTATTTGTAGAGGGAAATGGTGAAAGTTTAGATCGCGCAACTTTCAGATGCTGCTATCCAGAATGGACTGTGATTCCCAGAGGCTCCTGTGAGCAAGTAATTCATTCCGTTGTAACTATGCGCCAAAATACATCGCTTACTCGTGTGTCATGCTCAGGGATTGTAGATGCTGATGATTACAGTGATGGAGACAAAGAATATCTCTCAAGCTTAGGGATTAAAGTTTTGCCGCTCAGCGAAATCGAAAATATTTTCCTGCAACCCAATGTTGCTAAGTCCATATTGGAGCATGAAGGCTTTACTGATTCCGATCTGGAGGCAAAGTTGGATGGCTTTACTACGGCAATTATTGATAGCGTTTCAGATAAGAATAAAGAGGACGCAGTAATTAGATTTTGTCGTAGACGAATCGATCGGGCGCTAAAGAAAATTGATTTGAGTGATTCTTCATCAGTGGAGGAGTTGAGGTCATCACTTGATGCAGAGGTTACTAACCTCAATATTGAAGCACTATCTGATTATGCTAGAAGCAAAATTGAGAATGCATTAGAAGAAAGAAACCTTATAGAACTGCTTTCAATTTACGACAACAAGGGGCTATTGGCTATAGCGTCTTCTCACCTGAGAAACACAAGACTTGCAGAATTTGAGCACTGGTTGATTAGAAATCTCAATAACCATCTTGCGCCCAAAGTGATTGAAGAAATTAGAGTTACTTTACCTGACGTCTCGGTGGGGTAGAAATATTCACATAACAAGCGCATGTTGTCGGACTGGTTTTCCGCTGCACTCCAAACCAGCCGCAAATGCGGGCGTTGATATGATTCCCATTGTCAAATAGGTAAAAGTGTCCTTACCGGAGCCCCAAAAAATCTCCGGTAAGGACACTCTGAAAGTCGGACTTTGGCGAGTAAGTGTCGGCGGTTGACCTTGCACTCTTTTTAATAGAGCCACGCGAGTTTGGTTATTCGCATTACTTGTGTTCGCCGCAAGAGCCTTGCCTCAATCTAGAGAAGGGCAGGACAGCTGCTTCGAGCAGGAATCGATGTAATTCTGTGAAAATGGAGTAGCTTGAAACATCTGAAGAGTCTGCAGACATACACCTCATTTCCAGGCACAGGCGGAACTGTGACCTTCCGAGCCAGGGATGGCGAGGCAGAGCTTACAGGGACGTACTCGCAGCGAGTCACAGGATCGCCTGTGCGAAAGGCGCACCGCAGGTGATGGGCTGCAACTTAGCTGGCAGCTAAAACCAGGTTTATTAGTGAGATTTGGTTCAAAGCCATGATAGCCGCGGTACCAGCGGCTCTCGGCGACACCGAGGGGGGAATTAGTGCAATTCTGTGAGAATGGAGTAACTTGAAACATCTGAAGAATCTGCAGACATACACCTAATTCCCAGGCACAGGCGAAACTGTGACCGTCGAAAACAGGGACGTTTTCGTCGAGCACCCAGGGATGGGTTCACAGCGAATCACAGGATCGCCTGTGCGAGAGCTCACCGCTGGTGATAGGCTACAACTTATCTAGCCGCTAGGACCAAGTTCATTGATGAGTTTTGGCTCAAAGCCATGTTAGCCACTGTGCCCACAACTATTGGCGCTAAGGGGTTGCTTTAGCAACCAGTTTCAACACGATTCCGGGTTCAGAGCCAGAGGCCAGTGCGCTACGCTCGACAAAACCACCGGCCAGCGCCAGCAGTCGGCCATTTTGCATCAGCAGCGGCACTCTGTCTCTGAGCCAGGGTGGCACTCCAAGTTCATGCCAGAGTTTCTTGAGCTCCCGCCCCTTGTCTCTATTGTGGGGCTGACAGCGGTAACTGCCCTTGAGCCCCATGACCAGTTCAGGTGCTGCAGCGGTATCTGATGGCTGAACTTTTGCCCCTAGTGACGCCGATAGTGAAGCCAATTGCGGAGCCGATAGTGAAGCCATTAGGGGAGCCATTACTTGAGCCAGCGCCACCCTGGGCCCTGAGTCAGCCAATGTCAGCTCCAGGCGCTGCCAGGGGGAGGTGAGCCCAACACTCAGACTCTGCCCTTGGCTCAATGCTTGCAGCTGCTTTTGGCTCAGAGTCAGTTTCGAGTTTTTTGCTGCCACATCTTCAACCGAACCTACCCCATCAAGCAGCTGGAATGCTGCCCCCGGCAGAGGCGCCATGGCATAGATCTGTTGCCCATAACGCTTGAGGAGCAATCCTTTAAAGCTAAGCTCAAGCTGAGCATCCTCCCTGGCATCGATTAGCTGCGCCAAGGCTTGCTGTAACTGCACCTGCGCCGGTAAGGGCAAGCGCTGCATCTGAATAAACTGTCGCAGCAACTGTGCCTGCCACTGGGGTGACAGCACTTTGAGCCCGGCGCTATCCAGTACCCGAACGCCGCTGAAGCGGCAACGGCCGAGCAAGGGCTGCAACTTTTCGACGCTGACTTCATCAAGCAGCAACTGCTGTTCGGCGCACAGCGCGGCGCTGCGTGAGGCCGTAGTGGCAATTGAAGGCCAGCGCTGCTTGAGTACGGGGATCACCTCGGCGCGCAGGAAGTTGCGGTCATACTGGGTGTCCTGATTACTCTCATCATTGATATAGGGCAACTCGAGGCTTGCCACCGCCTGCTCTATCTGAGCCCGGCTGCTATCCAACATGGGCCGTAATTGCCAGCATGGTGCACTTTCTTCCCTGGGTGTCTGGGCCAAGTGCTGGGCTTGCCCCATGGCCGCCAGTCCCTTGGGGCCCTGACCACGCTTGAGCGCCAGCAGCAGCGTCTCCAACTGATCGTCCTGATGATGGGCCGTCAGCAGAATATCGCCAGGATTGAGCAGCTCGGCAATCGCCTGATAGCGGCCGCGCCGCGCCTCGGCCTCAATACTAACGCGCGGGCCGAGCTCAAGTTGCACCTTCCGAAGAACAAAATTTAGGCCATAATGCTCGGCTCTTTGGCGACAATGGGCCGCCCAGGCATCGGCATTACAGCTGAGGCCATGGTGTACGTGCACCAGGGAGATTTGATAAGGCGTCTTGGGATGAGTCTGGCGAAAGCGCGCCAAGGTATAGGCCAGCAGCTCTGAGTCCATACCGCCGCTATAACCCAGCCAGAGGTGGTTGTCAGCCGTGGCGCCGATTTGCTCCAGCAGCGCCGTTAACTTGAGTACCAGGGTATCGACCAGAGTGTGGGGCATTAGAAGAGGATCCTGACCTTATCTGTGCCGAGCATGGCTTCCAGTGCCATCATGAGTTCATCACTGGGGTTTACCCGCCAGTCGTCACTCAAACGGAACTGCCCCTTGGCCAGTGCCTGACGATAGTTGATTGCCACAGGCACAGAGCCGCCGCGCCAGGGCGAGAGGGTCTCATAAAACTGTGTCAGCCATTCCGGGCTCAATATTGCCGCGTCGAGATCCAGCTCCACCGCCGCCGCAAAGTGGCTGCGGGCTTCGCCCATATCTATGATGTTGCGCGCCGTCATCCGGTTGCCGCCGGAGAAGTCATCGAAGCTCACTTCACCTTCACAGATGAGGATCCTGTCTTTCTCCAGCAGGTGATTGAATTTCTCGAAGGCCTCGGTAAACAGCATCACTTCCAGACGGGCACTCTTGTCGTCCAGTGTCAGCAGCCCCATCTTGGAGCCTCGCTTGGTCAGCATCACCCGGGTGGCGACCACCAATCCGGCGGCCTTGACCGTCTTGCCCCTGTCTGTGGGGTGAATATCCTTGAGCCGCCCGGAGGTGTAGTGCCTGAGCTCTTTGAGATATTGGTTGATGGGGTGACCTGTGAGGTAAAGCCCCAGGGTCTCACGCTCCCCTTCCAACCAGACCTTGTCCGGCCAACGCGGGCAGTCAACAAACTGTTGCTTGCAGTCCTCGGGGTCGTCGTTGAGCAGACCGAACATGTCGCACTGACCTATGGCTTCGGCCTTGGCGTGCTGATCGGCGGCGCGTATCGCCTCCGGCAAGGTAGCCATCATTGAAGCCCGGTGCGGCCCCAGATTGTCCATGGCGCCGGCATTGATCAGCTTTTCAATCACCCGGCGGTTGAGTTTTTTCAAATCCACCCGGGCGCAGAAGTCGAACAAGTCTTTGAACGGCCCACCCTTGCGGGCTTCCAGAATCGATTCGACCGGCCCCTCGCCCACGCCCTTGATGGCGCCTATACCGTAGACGATATTGAGCTCTTCATCGACGGTAAACTTGAACAGGCCCTTGTTGACATCCGGCGGAATAAGCTTGAGCCCCATGCGCTCACACTCATCCACCAGGGTCACTATCTTGTCTGTGTTGTCCATATCGGCGGACATTACCGCCGCCATAAATTCAGACGGATAGTGGGTCTTGAGCCAGAGGGTCTGATAGGACACCAGTGCATAGGCGGCCGAGTGCGATTTGTTGAAGCCGTAACCGGCGAATTTCTCCACCAGGTCGAAGATCTTCATCGCCAGTTCGCCGTCGACGCCGTTTTTTATCGCCCCGGCTTCAAAACCGGCACGCTGCTTGGCCATCTCTTCCGGTTTTTTCTTACCCATGGCCCGGCGCAGCATGTCCGCGCCGCCCAGGGTATAACCCGCCAGCGTCTGGGCAATCTGCATCACCTGTTCCTGATAGAGGATGATGCCGTAGGTAGGATCCAAAATCGGTTTAAGGCTCTCGTGTTGCCACTTCTCATCCGGGTAGGAGATGGCCTCGTGGCCGTGCTTACGCTCGATAAAGTTATCTACCATCCCCGACTGCAACGGGCCTGGGCGGAACAGGGCCACCAGAGCGATCATATCTTCAAAGCAGTCGGGCTGCAGACGCTTGATAAGATCTTTCATGCCGCGGGATTCCAGCTGGAATACCGCCGTGGTTTCGTAGCGTTTCAGTACCCCGAAGGACTTGGCATCGTCCAGTGGAATGGCGGCAATATCGACCGGCGGCTTGCCGAGCTTGGCGAGCCTTGGATTAATCATCCCCAGCGCCCAGTCGATAATGGTCAGGGTTCTGAGACCCAGGAAGTCAAACTTCACCAGACCGGCGGTTTCCACGTCGTTCTTGTCGAACTGGGTCACCGGGTTTTTCCCTTCGGCGTCGCAATAAAGCGGCGAGAAGTCGGTGATCTTGGTCGGCGCAATCACCACGCCCCCTGCGTGCTTACCCGCGTTACGGGTCACCCCTTCAAGCTTGCGGCACATGTCGATAAGGTCTTTGACATCCTCATCGGCCTCATAGGCTTCCGGCAGCGCAGGCTCGGCCTCAAACGCCTTGGCCAGCGTCATCCCGGGCTCAGCCGGGATCATCTTGGAAATTCTGTCGACAAAACCGTAGGGGTGACCCAGCACCCGGCCCACGTCACGCACTACCGCCTTGGCGGCCATGGTACCGAAGGTGATGATCTGCGATACCGCATCCCGGCCATAGAGTTCGGCCACGTGATCAATAACCTCGTCACGCCTGTCCATACAGAAGTCGACGTCGAAGTCGGGCATCGACACCCGCTCGGGGTTAAGAAAACGTTCGAACAGCAGGTCAAATTCCAGCGGGTCCAAGTCAGTGATCTTAAGCGCATAGGCCACCAGGGAGCCGGCACCCGATCCCCGCCCCGGGCCTACGGGAATGCCGTTGTCCTTACCCCACTGGATAAACTCCATCACGATAAGGAAGTAGCCGGGAAAGCCCATCTGGTTGATTACCTTGAGCTCAATATCCAGACGCTCGTCATACTCGCCGCGCTTTTCCGCCCGCTCCTGTGGGTCCGGGAACAGGAACTCGAGACGCTCTTCCAGCCCCTCTTTGGAGCGCATCACCAGATAGTCCGCGGTGGACAGCTCACCCGTGGGGAAGTTGGGCAGGAAGTACTCGCCGAGCCGCACGGTAACGTTACAACGCTTGGCTATCTCCACCGTGTTTTGCAGCGCTTCCGGAATGTCGGCAAACAGTTCACACATCTCATCTTCAGTCTTGAGATACTGCTGCTCGCTGTATTTCTTGGGTCTACGGGGGTCAGCCAATGTGTAGCCATCGTGGATAGCCACCCGAATTTCATGGGCCTCGAACTCTTCCGGGGTCATGAACACCACCTGGTTGGTGGCAACCACAGGCAGGCCTGTGTTGGCGGCATGTTCCACCGCCATGTGCAGGTAGCGCTCCTCATCCGGGCGCCCGGTGCGGATCAGTTCAATAAAGTAACGGTCGTTGAAGTGCTGCTTATAGAAATCGGTCAGTTCCTGGGCCTGGTTCTGGTTGCCCTTGAGCAGCGCCTTGCCCAGGTCCCCTTCCCGGGCACCGGAGAGCAGCAAAATACCGGCGCCGTGCTCCAGCAGCCACTCCTGATCGATAGCGACCCGGTCACGCACCTGGCCGCGCAGATAGGCCTTGGAGATCAGCTGGGTCAGATTCTGGTAGCCGTCGTTATCCATGGCCAGCACGGTAAGCGCGCAGAACTCATCTTCAAAGCCGGGCACCAACATCCAGAAGTCGGCCCCTATGATGGGCTTTATCCCGGCGCCATGGCAGCCACCGTAGAATTTCACCAGGCCACAGAGGTTGTTCTGATCCGTCAGTGCCACTGCCGCCATGCCCTCATCGGCCACCTTGGCCAGAATGGGCTTGACCTTGGCCAGACCATCGGTCATGGAAAAGTCTGAGTGAACACGTAGATGGACGAAACGGGGCTGTGACATGAAAATCCGATTGCTCTGACTGGCTAAAAATCAATAGGGAAAGATAACACGCCGGAGGAGGTTCACCAAAGTTAAAACCGGTCATTTAACCTTGCTGTTGACAGAAGCGCCAATTAACCGAGAAATGACTCTCGGCTCAGATTCGCTTTCACCTGTATCCCAACGAAAAGATGCAGCAGCAAAACCTGACAGGGCAGCCGCTGCTGCCCTTTTGATTACATCTTTAGATTTCAGAACGGCTTATGAATGCTGCTCCAGCCATTCGCGTACCGGCCTGAAGCTGCGTCTGTGTTCAGGCAAGACACCGTGTTGACTCAAGGCTTCGAAATGCGCCTTGGTGGGATAGCCCTTATGGGCGGCAAAACCATACTCAGGGTGGCGGAGGTCAAGCTCGGCCATCTCCCGGTCGCGGGTGACCTTGGCTATGATAGAGGCGGCGCTGATGGCCGGGATCAAGCCATCGCCCTTAACCACTGCGGCCGAAGACAGGCCAAAATCCGGGGTCCGATTGCCGTCTACCAAGACTTTTTCGGGACGCACCTTCAAGCCCGCAACGGCGCGCTGCATCGCCAACATGGTGGCATGCAATATGTTGAGCTCATCGATTTCCGCCGGGCTGGCTCGACCGACTGAGACCGCCAGCGCCTTGGCCAAGATCTCTTCATAGAGGGCATCGCGTTTCCTTTCGCTGAGCTTCTTGGAATCATTGAGGCCGGTGACGGGATTGGCGGGATCCAGGATCACCGCCGCGGTGACCACATCGCCGACCAAGGGGCCACGCCCCACTTCATCTACCCCGGCGACCAGCCCCTGGCACAACAGCTGCGCTTCGGCTTCCGAGAGTTGCTTATAGACTGTCATTTTTCCTCGGCTTTTTTATCGAGCAAGGCCACTACCGCCTGGGCCGCCTTTTCACTGGCGTTGCAGGCCAGCAGGCTGTGCAGCTTAGTAAACTCGGCCAGCAGCGGCCGGTTATCTTTATCCAGCAATTTGCCCACCTCTTCGGCTATCCGCTCGGCAGTGCAATCATCTTGGATAAGCTCTGCCACCAACTCCCTTCCGGCCAACAAATTGGGCAAAGAGAAGTGGTTTATCTGCATCATCCGCTTGGCAATACGGTAAGTGATAGGGCTGACCCGATAGCCAACCACCATGGGGCGCTTGACCAACATGGCTTCCAGCGTGGCGGTGCCCGATGCCAGCAAGATGGCATCGCTGGCGGCCATCACTTCCCGCGAGCGCCCTTCCGTCATATGAATTTCCAGATCCGGCGCATAGGTTTCCAGCGCGGCAAGAAACTGCTCGCGGCGTTTTTCATTCACCAGAGGGGTAATAAACTTGAGATCCGGATAGCGCTGTTTCAGCAGCCTGGCCGCCTCCACAAAGGGCTGGGCCAACATCTTCAACTCGCCACCACGAGAACCCGGCAGGATGGCCAAATACTCAGCCTCGACTTTCAAGCCGAGTGCTTCTCTGGCAAGACGCTTGTCATTCTCCATCGGGATCTCATCGGCGAGAGTGTGGCCGACAAAGGTACAAGGCACCTGATGCTTGTCGTAGAAGGCTTTTTCAAACGGCAGCAGTGACAGCACCATATTGGTGGCACGGGCGATTTTGAAGATCCGCTTAGGGCGCCAGGCCCAAACCGACGGGCTGACATAATGCACCGTCTTGATCCCACGCGCCTTGAGCTTGAGCTCCAGGCCGATATTGAAGTCCGGGGCATCTATGCCGATAAAGCAATCCGGCTGCAGCGCGGTTATCTGTTTGACCAGACTCGAGCGTATCTTCAACAATCTCGGTAGACGGGAAAGCACCTCGGCAATTCCCATCACGGCCAACTCTTCCATGGCAAACAGCGACTCGAATCCGAGCGCCTCCATGCGAGGGCCACCTATACCGATAAAACGGGCGTCCGGATAGCGCTGTTGCAATGCTCTCATCAGGCCGGCACCTAAAATATCGCCGGAGATTTCTCCGGCGACCATTGCAAAGACTAACTTTCTATTTTGTGTCATTCGTTCTCACTGTGTCAGCGAATAATTCCTCGATTTGAGGAGGTCACAAAATCAACAAATGCTTGTACCTGTGGCTCTTTTGCGGCGTCTTCAGCCATAGCTGCGACTGCCTCTTCCAGAGTCAGGCTGCTGCGGTACAGGGTCTTGTAAGCCCGGCGCAGCGCTTGCTGGGTCTCTTTGGAAAAACCGCGGCGCTTCATGCCTTCCATATTCAGACCTCGGGGAATGGCCGCCTGGCCAGAGGCCATCACGAAAGGAGGCACATCCTGCAGCACCAAAGAACAACCTGCAGTAAAGGCATGGGCACCAATGTGCACAAACTGGTGCACTCCTGTCATACCGCCGAGAATAGCCCAGTCACCCACATGGCAATGACCGGCAATAGAGGCGTTGTTGGCCATGATCACATTGTCGCCCACCACGCAGTCGTGAGCGATATGTACATAGGCCATAAACAGGTTGTTGGAGCCGATACGGGTCTCGCTGTTGTCCTGCACTGTGCCACGGTGAATGGTGACAGATTCACGGATGATATTGTTATCACCCATGATAAGCCGGGTAGGTTCACCGGCATATTTCTTGTCCTGGCAATCTTCACCAACTGAGGCAAACTGAAAAATCCGGTTGCCCTTGCCAATGATGCTGGGTCCCTTGATAACCACATGGGAACTAATCCAGCAATCATCGCCGATCTCCACATCCGGTCCTATATAACTCCAGGGACCGATAGTAACATTCTTACCTATCTTGGCGTCGGGGTGAACGAAAGCTAATTTATCTATCACTTGCTAATCTCTCTGCGGGCACACATGATTTCGGCTGAACACACCAGCTCACCATCCACTTTGGCCTCGCCGTAGAAAACGCCAATCCCGCGGCGTTCCTTGATCATCTTCACTTCAAAGTGCAGCTGATCACCTGGCTCAACAACCCGTTTGAAACGAGCATTGTCGATACCGGCAAAATAATACAACACGTCCGGAGACGGCTTGTCGCTCATGGTCTTGAACGCCAACAAGCCGGTGGCCTGCGCCATGGCTTCCAGAATGAGCACGCCAGGCATAACCGGCTGAACAGGGAAATGCCCCTGAAAGAAAGGCTCATTGATGGTGACGTTCTTGATCGCATGCAGAGTTTCACCCGGAGTAAAATCCAGTACTCTATCGATCAACAAAAATGGATACCTGTGTGGCAGGTAAGCCAAAATCTCTTTGATATCCATTGTATTTAATTGATTAGACACGAACTCGTTTCCTCATGCCGCTTAACACACAGCGGTATTAATCTTGGGGTTTAACGGTTTTTTCCAGGGTCTTGACCCGCTGGAACAGCTCGTCCAATTGACGGAAGCGAACCGTATTTTTACGCCACAGCCTGTTGGGCATGGCCACAGTGGCGGAGGAGTATACCCCAGGTTCACGAACATCGTTAGTAATGTTGGTGCTGCCAGTGACATGCACCCCATCGGTAATGCTCAGATGACCGGAAATCGCGCAATTGCCACCAATGATACAATGTTTACCTATAGTCACGCTGCCTGCCAGCACAGTGCAGCCGGCAATCGCAGTGTTGGCTCCAATAATATCGTTATGAGCCACTTGCACCTGGTTATCGAGGATCACGCCATCATGAATTTCAGTATGATCGATCGCGCCGCGATCTATGGTGGTACCTGCACCGATTTCCACTCTGTCACCTATGCGCACGCCGCCGGTCTGAGGGATTTTGATCCACTGACCGCGTTCGTTGGCATAACCGAAACCATCGGAGCCGATAATCGCCCCCGAGTGAACGATACAGTTTTGCCCCATATGCACATCGTGATAAACGGTGACATTGGCCCACAGACGACTGCCTGAGCCTATGATGACATCCTGACCAACCACAGTACCGGCACCTATCTGGACATTTTCGCCCAAAATACTGTTGGCGCCGATGACCGCATTGGCGCCAATAGCAACACCCTCTCCCAATTTGGCACTGGGATGAATTTGCGCCGAGGGATGGATATCCTCTGCCGCGGCCGGCGTGCTGTCCAGCAACTGTGCAACTCTGGCAAAGCCGACATAAGGGTCATTGAGTACCAAGGCGTTACCGGCAAAACCGTCCAACTCTTTAGGCGAGATCAATACCGCACCGGCCTGAGTCTGCTCCAGCTGGCTACGATATTTGGTGTTGGCCAGAAAGGTGATCTGATCCGGCCGCGCCTTTTCAAGTGTCGCCACCGAGGAGACAGTCACACTGTCATCCCCGCGAACTTCAGCCCCTAGTAGCTGGCCAAGCTCTTTCAACGAAAAAAACTTCATCGATTTAGTTGCCTTTGCTTAAGGCTTCAACCACTTTGGAACTGATGTCAGCAGCTGGCTTAACATAAACCACAGCGCCGCGTTGCAGTACCATGTCGTACTTCTCTTTTTCAGCTATGGTGTTAATAGCCTTCTGCACCTTTACCAGCAGTTTGTTTTGCTCTTCGCCCTGACGACGACGCAGATCTTCATCCAGCGCCTTACCTTTGAGCTGATAGTCAGCCTTCAGAGATTCCATTTTACGAACCAGTTCGGTCTTTTGCGCTTCGCTCATCAGCGCGGCATCACGCTGCTGCTTTTCCAGCAAACCACGGAGGTCTTCCTGCAATTTCTGAACTTCGGCCATACGATCACCGAACTCAGTCTTGAGTGCGTTGCTGATCTGCTCACGTTGTGGCAGTTGTTCAAACACAGCGCCCATATCGACAACCGCCAGTTTCTCAGCTTGGGCGGCCAGAGGAGCCCCCATCAACATCAGCGTCATCAGTGCGCTGTTTACCATTTTTTTCAAAGTCAGACTCCTTGTTTTTCTTCAGCAATGCTTGCCGAGTTTATGTAATTTAGAAAGTTTTGCCAATATTGAACGAGAAGATCTCGGTCTCGTCATCGTCGTATTCCTTAACAGGCCAGGCCAGGCTGAACACCATGGGTCCCATGGGCGACAGCCATTGTAGGCTAAGGCCCCAGGAAGCACGGATACGGCTCGGATCACTGTAGTCGGCCAACTTGGAAAACTCATCCGCCGGCAAGAAACGATAGGAGTCATAATCAAACTCCGTATCCCAGACGTTACCCGCATCAATAAAGAAGCTGGTACGTACTGAGTTGCTATAGGCCTCATCCAGGAAAGGAGTCGGCACAATCAGCTCCATACTGGCCGTAGCGATGGCGTTACCACCGATAGAACGACCTGAGCTGATGTAAACTTGGTTGGGATCGCCCGGCAAGCTACAGCCTTCACCATCCGGATTGGGTCCACAAGGCTCGCTGCCACGATACAGATAGAAGGCTCTGGGCCCCACAGAGTTGGACTTGAAGCCACGCAGTGAGCTGGAGCCACCTGAGTAGTAGTTTTCCCAGAACGGCAGGATCTGGTCGTTGTCATTGAAACCACCATAACCGTTGCCATAACCCAGACGGGCACGGGTCAAGAGCACAAACTTATGGCTACGGGTCAGCGGCCAGTAGAAGTTGGTGTCAAAGTCAGTCTTGAAGTACTGCAGATCTGAACCTGGAACCGTGATCTTACCACTCAAACGCTGGGATGAACCGTCGGTTGGGAAGGTTCCGCGGTTAAGGGTGCTGCGATACCAACCTAGGCTAAGTTCGAAGTTATCGAAGCTCAAGTCAGAGTTGGGATCCTCGTTGTCACGGTAAATGTTATAGAAGCGAATCGCCTGCTCATAACTGGAAATCTCAGAAATGGTGTTATGACGATAGCCTATGCCGCCGTTGAGCCTGTTGTACTCGTTAATGGGGAAACCACTATTGAGTGCAACACCATAGGAGCTATTCTTATAGCGTTCGAGGTTGGCCTCGTTAGCATCGAACTCGTTCCAGTAGATGCTGCCACCCAGGCTGACCCCATCTTTGGTGAAATAAGGATCGGTATACGACAGGTTGACGTTCTTGGAGTACTTGTTGGTATTCAGGTTAATCCCGGCCTGGTTGCCCGTACCGAGGAAGTTGGACTGCTGAACCCCAAACTGCAGACTCATGCCGGACTCAGTACCATAACCTATACCAGCGTTAAAGGAGCCTGATGGCTGCTCTTTCACCTTGAAAGCCACATCTACCAGGTCGTCTGTGCCCGGCACCTGCACGGTTTCAGTATCGACAGTTTCAAAGTAACCCAGACGGTTGAGACGCGCCTTGGATTGCTCGACCAATGCCGAGTTCAACCAGGCCCCTTCCATCTGTCTCAGCTCGCGGCGCATCACTTCATCTTTGGTTACTGTGTTACCTGTGAAGTTGATAGAGCGGACATAAACACGCTTACCGGGCTTAACGTTAACATTCAGGGTGACTTCCTTGGTTTCATCATCGATCTCAGGGAAAGTCTTCACCTCTGGATAGGCGTAACCGAAGCGGCCCAGATACTTACTGTACATCTCTTCGGTAAAGGTCACATCGGCGCCGTTGTATTGCTCACCGGCCTTGATAGGCAAGATTCCCTTGAGCAGCTCTTCGCGGCCCATGAGTTCACCAGTCAGGTTGACTTCCTTAACCTTATACTGCTCGCCTTCATCGACGTTAATGGTGATGTAGAGGCCCTTACGATCCGGCGTCATAGCCACCTGAGTCGAGGTCACCTTGAAACGAATATAACCATTATTGTGGTAGTGGGTCTTGATAGTTTCGAGGTCGGCCTGCAGCTTTTGTTTCTGATAACGGCGCTCGCCGAACAGATCCCACCAAGCCACATAGTCTTTGAGCTCCAGCATACCGATAAGGTCGGCATCGCTGAAACGCTCATTCCCCACTATGTTGATCTGACGGATTTCGGCCGCCAGACCTTCCGTAAACTTAAACTTAAGTTCCACCCGGTTACGAGGCAGGTTGATCACCTGAGCCTCTACCTTGGCGCCGTACTTACCTACGCCGTAATAGAAGTCCTGCAGGCCCTTCTCGATACCCGAGAGCATGGTGCGGTCGAGGGCTTCGCCCACCTTCACACCACTACCATCCAGGCTTTCCTGCAGTTGTTCGTCTTTGATGTCCTTGTTACCGTCGAAGGTCACGGCACTGATGGTCGGTCTTTCACGTACCGACACTATCAGCACCCCGCCATCGCGGGACACCTGAACATTTTCAAAGTTACTGGAGGCATACAGGCTCTTTATCGCCTGTTGCAACTTGAGTTGGTCGACTGTGTCACCCACTTTGACAGGCAAACTCAGCAAGGCCGCACCGAGTGCCACTCGTTGCAAACCTTCAACTTGGATGTCGGTCACTTCAAAAGGTTGGAAAGACTCTGCCCAACCATTCCCTGAAAACGACGCGCCGACTAATAACATCGAGGCAAAAAGTTTATTCAATCGCATAGCGCACTTCTAATTATTTGTCTGTCCTTGCTCAGAGTCGGGCAAAATCATTGAAAAGGGCAATACTCATCAACATCAGCAGCAACGCCGCCCCAAATCTGAATCCAATTTCCTGTACCCGTTCGGATACAGGCTTACCTGTTATTACTTCCACCAAGTAATACATCAAGTGTCCCCCGTCCAGCACTGGCAACGGCAAGAGGTTAATAATGCCGAGGTTTACGCTTATCAGGGCGAGGAACCCGAGAAAATATACCAACCCTATGTTGGCGCTGTTACCGGCCCCCTGTGCAATGGAGATGGGGCCACTCAAATTTTTAACCGAAACATCACCGGTAAACAACTTGGCGATCATCTTAAAGCTGACGACCACAAGTTGCCATGTTTTATCTGCCGCCACCGAAATGGACTCAAGTGGGCCATACTGCAAATCCAGCAACATATTGTCCGGCCACTTGGGGGCTTTGGGCGCCAGGCCGATGACACCTTCCATTTCGCCATTGGCACCCTTGCGGCTGTCCGGGATCAGAGTGAAGGTCTGTTGCTCCCCACTGCGCTTAACCGTCAGTTGCAACGGCTTACCGGCTGATACTTTAATTTGTCCGACAAAGGTTTGCCAGTCGCTGTATACCTCACCATTGACGGCCACCAGAATATCACCGGCCTTAACTCCGGCCTTGGCGGCCGCACCGCCTTCGGTAACCGTCTCCACTTCAGGGATCACATCCGGGCGGAAGATATCCAGCCCCAGCGTACTGAAGGGGGATTCTTTTTCCGGATCGAAACGCCAGTTGCGAATATCCAACTGATAGGTGCGCCCGGAAGGCTCAAGACCATCGTCAGGCTGAGATATCTGGTCGAGCGGCCTCAGGGTCAAGCTCATGCTGTCATCGCCGATATGGCCGACCAGTGCCAGATTCACTTCTTCCCAGTTGCGTACCTTTTGCCCGGAAACCGCCACTATCTGCTGAGGGCCATCTATCTGCATCACGGCCGCTGGCGAGCCGGGTCTGACATCGCTGATCACCGGCTTGAGTGAAGGCACGCCGATAAGATACATAATATAGAGCGCGAAAATGGCAAAGATAAAGTTGGCTATCGGCCCGGCAGCGACTATTGCGATACGCGCCCAGACACTCTTGCGATTAAAGGCCTGATCTTTAAGCTCTTCTGGCACATCCTCAACCCGCTCGTCGAGCATTTTGACATAGCCACCCAACGGGATCATGGCAATCACATATTCGGTGCCATCTTTACCGAAGCGACGCCAAATTGCCTTACCAAAGCCGATGGAGAAACGCTCTACCTTGACACCACAGCGCCTGGCTACCCAAAAGTGGCCATATTCATGGGCGGTGATCAGTATCCCCAAGGCGACGATAAAAGCGCCCAGGTTCCATAAAAAATCAAACATCAGACCTTATTTTCCTCACTTGCATACGGCGATAGCTTCCTCGGCATACTGACGACTTTGGCCGTCCAATGCCAGAATATCCTCTATGGAATTTAAAGGCGATTGCGGCACACGGGCCAAGCAGGCTTCATTGACCCGGGCGATATCGGTAAAGCCAATTTCCCCTTTAAGGAAGCTGGCAACAGCCATTTCATTGGCCGCATTGATGACTGTGGTCGCCTCCTGCCCCGCGACACTGGCAGTCATTGCCAACTCAAGGCAAGGATAACGGGCAAAATCCGGCTCACAGAAGCTCAATTGTCCGACTTTGAAAAAGTCCAAAGGTTCAACCCCTGAGACAATTCTCTCCGGATAGGCCATGCAATGAGCTATCGGGGTACGCATATCCGGATTGCCCAGCTGTGCCAACACGCTGCCATCCTGATACTGCACCATGGAGTGAATCACACTCTGGGGGTGGATAACCACCTTAAGCTGCTCGGCACTGGCGTTGAACAACCAGCGCGCCTCCACATACTCAAGTCCCTTATTCATCATAGTCGCCGAATCGACAGAAATTTTAGGCCCCATGGACCAATTCGGATGCTTGATGGCCTGGGCCGGTGTCACACTCGCCAGACTGGCAAGCTCAGCGCTCAAGAATGGCCCACCTGAGCCGGTGAGCAAAATCGATGAAATACCTGCACCTTGAAGATCGCAATAGCCCAGCTGTTGCTGCACGGCTTCCGGCAAACATTGGAAAATAGCGTTATGCTCACTGTCTACCGGCAGCAGAGTCGCGCCCGACTGACGGGTGGCTTCCATAAATAAGCGCCCGGACATCACCAGTGCCTCTTTGTTGGCCAGCAGCACCCGCTTGCCGGCCTTGACTGCCGCCAGCGTTGGCAACATGCCGGCGGCACCGACTATGGCAGCCATCACGGTATCGACCCGGCTGTGAGCCACCAGCTCAAGTAGTTCTGACTCACCGCTACTGACGCGGGTAGCAGAGTCGGCCCCCAAACGCCCAGCCAATAACTTGGCAGCATTGGGGTCAACCATATGGGCAATTTCAGGTCGGTGGATCGCACACAACTCGGCCATCTTGTCGACATTGGTATTGGCCACCAGCGCATAAACCTTATATGCCGCCGGGTTATGTTGGATCACACTGAGGGTACTGGCACCAATTGAGCCAGTCGCTCCTAAAATCACCATGTTTTGCATAGCACTACATCCAGAATGCAATATAGATAAGGGTAAATACGGGCAAGGCTGCGGTCAGGCTGTCGATGCGATCCAGCACACCACCGTGGCCGGGCAATATGGTGCCCGAGTCTTTAATTTTAGCGGCGCGCTTGAACATGCTCTCGGACAGATCGCCGAGCGCCGAGGCCAGAGCGGTAAATAGAGTCACTGCTATCAGCAATCCAAGCTCCTGCTCGGGGGAGAAATAGCAAACTCCGGCCACCACCACCATGGTGGTCAGCAGGCCGCCCAGTAAACCTTCCAGGGTCTTGGCCGGGCTGACATTGGGCATAAGCTTAATCCGCCCCAGCGCTTTACCGGCAAAGTAGGCGCCCGAATCAGCGGCCCATACCGTCAGCATCACCAAGAACACCAGGATACCGCCAAAATAAGGGTCAGCAGGACTGCTAAGCGCTTTGAGGGCGATCAGGGAAGCGAAACAAGGTAGCAGGGTCAACTGGCCGAACATGGACTTGAGCATGGGGCTGCCCTGCCAGAGTTTGGCGCTGCGGGGATAGGAGATCACCAGCACCAGAGAGAACAGCCACCAACAGGCACCAATAAGAATGATGGCCAGCATGATGGGGTGTAACTGACCTCTGGACCAGACGGCATCGGTCGGCACCAGTAGGTTAATCGCCACCAAGACTATCGCCAGAGTGGCGGTAAAACTCCATTGAGTGACCTCACAACGGCTGTCGATAATGCGGCCCCACTCTTTTGCCGCAATCAAGAATACCGCCACCAGGGCCCATGAAAAATAACTCGCCGGGAGCAAAAAAATGGCTCCCATAACCAGTGGGATTAACCAAATTGCTGTTATTATTCGTTGTTTTAGCAAAAAATGTCCCTCGTAAGATGTTATTCGCTGCGTATTTCTTCTATCTGACTTCCGGTCAGACCGAAACGACGCTGGCGGCTGGCAAAAGTCGCCACAGCCTGGCGAAATGCCTGCTCATCAAAATCCGGCCAAAGGGTGTCGGTAAAGACCAACTCGGCATAGGCCGCCTGCCAGAGAATAAAATTACTGATGCGGTAATCCCCGCCCGTACGGATCATTAAATCAACTTCATGTTGATTTTGCATGCACAAATGTTCTGCCAAGGCCTCTTCACTGAACTGACTGCTGGTCATTTCACCGGATTCGACTTTTTCTGCCAGTTTGCGGGCGGCCTGCATTATGTCCCAGCGGCCACCATAATTAGCGGCGACATTGAGGATTAGCTCTGAGTTGGCAGCGGTTTTCTCTTCGGCTGCACGGATCTGCTTTTGCAGTCTCTCGGAAAAACGACTGGTATCCCCAATAATATTCAACCGGACACCATTTTGGTGCAGTAGCTTGATTTCCCGGCGCAGTACGGTAAAGAACAGTTCCATCAACAGGCTAACTTCCTGGTCCGGACGACGCCAGTTTTCACTGGAAAACGCGAACAGGGTCAACGAACGTACCCCGAGTTGCCTTGCTGTACTCACGGCCCGGCGCACGGCTTTGACTCCGGCCTTATGGCCAAAAACCCTGGCTTTACCCTGGGCCTGAGCCCAACGGCCGTTACCATCCATAATGATAGCCACATGCTGCGGGATAGACTGTTTTACCAGCTCTGAAAGCTGCTCAGGTAAGCACTTCGAAGTCTGGCAGTCACCTGTGCTGGTTGGAGTCGTAGGATCGGCTTCCATATTGGATGACATCTGAATAAACAACCCTTATAAATAGACAAACGCCGCGTAGTATACCCCTACACGGCGCATCAACTCTAGTTTAGCGAGTCAATATCAGACTTCCATCAATTCCGCTTCTTTCGCGGCCAACAGCTCGTCTATCTTCTTGATATGTGCGTCAGTTATCTTCTGCACTTCCTCTTCGCTACGGCGTACATCATCCTCGGTACACTCTTTATCCTTCTCCAGGTTTTTCACCGCAGAGTTGGCATCACGCCGAACGTTACGCACGGCAATACGACCGTTTTCCGCTTCGGCGCGAACCACTTTAACCAGATCACGGCGGCGCTCTTCGGTCAGGGCCGGCAGCGGGATACGGATAGTCGCACCGGCAGACATAGGGTTCAGGCCCAAATCTGAGCTCATGATCGCCTTTTCTACTGCCTGGATCATGCTACGGTCGAACACGTTAACCGCCAGAGTGCGGCTGTCTTCAACTGAAATATTACCCACCTGCTTGAGCGGGGTCATGGTGCCGTAGTAAGACACCTGGATAGAATCCAGCAGTGCGGGGTGAGCACGGCCGGTACGCACCTTGGCCATTTGTGCCTTGGTGGCTTCCACACACTTGTCCATACGAACCTGTGCATCTTCTTTAATCGCATCAATCACGTTAAATGTCCTTTTTGCAATCAGTCGGTTATTTCGTTTTGATCAGCGTGCCTTCGGCTTCTTCACCCATGATAACCCGGCGCAGCGCACCTGGCTTATTCATATTGAAGACCAATATAGGCATGTCGTGGTCACGGGCCATGGTGAAAGCAGCCAGATCCATGACTTTCAATTCTTTATCCAGAACTTCATTGTAACTCAGTTCATCGTATTTGACGGCTTCAGGGTTCTTCATAGGGTCATCTGAATATACGCCGTCAACTTTAGTGCCTTTTAGCACGACTTCTGCTTCAATTTCAATCCCTCTCAGGCAAGCAGCAGAGTCAGTAGTACAGAATGGGTTACCGGTACCGGCAGCAAAAATCACCACGCGTCCGGACTTAAGCAAGCTGATAGCTTCGGCCCAGTTGTATCTATCGCACACACCATTGAGCGGAATAGCAGACATCAGACGGGCATTAACATAGGCACGGTGCAGCGCATCACGCATTGCCAGACCATTCATCACTGTCGCCAGCATACCCATGTGATCGCCCACCACGCGGTTCATACCGGCCTTGGCCAGCCCTTCACCACGGAACAGGTTTCCGCCACCGATGACCACGCCAACCTGAATGCCGAGCTCAACCAGCTCTTTAATCTCCTGGGCCATACGATCCAGTACTTTGGGATCGATACCGAAGCCTTCTTCGCCCATCAGGGCTTCGCCACTCAGTTTCAGCAGAATACGTCGAAATGCAGGTTTTGGGTTGGTGCTCATCTTTTTCTGTCCTGGTCATAACAAGACCGCAGCGGCTGCTGCGGTCTTGGGAGGGTTAAGAATTGGCGATTAAGCCTTCTTGGAAGCAGCGATTTGGGCAGCTACTTCAGAAGCAAAATCTTCTTCTTTCTTCTCGATACCTTCACCCACTTCCAAGCGGATGAAGTTAGTCACAGTGGCGCCTTTCTCTTTCAGAACTTCGCCAACAGTTTTCTTTGGCTCCATGATGAATGGCTGACCAGTCAGAGAAACCTCACCGGTGAACTTCTTCATGCGGCCGGCAACCATCTTCTCAGCGATTTCCTGAGGCTTGCCTTCGTTCATAGCGATTTCAACTTGAACGGAACGCTCTTTCTCAACCACTTCAGCTGGAACGTCTTCTGGGTTAACGTACTCAGGCTTGGAGGCAGCAACGTGCATTGCAATGTGCTTCAGCGTTTCTTCATCGGCTTCACCAGTAACAACAACACCGATGCGATCGCCGTGACGGTAGAAAGCCATCTTGTCACCGTCGATGTACTCAACGCGACGAACGTTGATGTTTTCACCGATCTTGGCAACCAGGGCAACACGTGCTTCTTCGAACTGGGCTTTCAGATCTTCAACAGTCACTTTGGCAGCAGCGGCTGCGTCCAGAACTTCATTGGCGAAAGCCAGGAAGTTGGAGTCTTTGGCTACGAAGTCAGTCTGGCAGTTAACTTCAACCAGAGCAGTGTAACCAGCACCGTTTTTGATCAGGATAGTACCTTCGGCAGCGATGTTACCGGCTTTCTTGGCCGCTTTAGCCGCGCCGCTCTTACGCATGTTATCGATTGCAGCTTCGATATCACCGTTAGTTTCGGTCAGGGCTTTTTTACAATCCATCATGCCTGCGCCAGTACGGTCGCGCAGTTCTTTAACCAGGGCAGCAGTAATTGCCATTGTTAAATCCTCAATTGATAATTCGACAAATTTAACCTGTTGATAAGTAGGTATAAAACAGGGGCCATATGGCCCCTGTTAACCAATCATATCTCTTGGTTAATAAGGGTGATGTACTAGCATCGCACCTTATTATTCAGCTTCGATGAAACCGTCTTCTTCAGCTTGAACAGCCAGGTCCTGACCACGGCCAGCTTTGGCAGCAGCAGCTACAGACTCAGCATACAAACGGATTGCACGCATAGCGTCGTCGTTACCAGGAATGATGTAGTCAACGCCATCTGGAGCAGAGTTGGTATCTACTACGGCAACAACTGGGATACCCAGGTTGTTGGCTTCTTTGATAGCGATGTGTTCATGGTCGGCACCGATAACGAAAATGGCGTCTGGCAGACCGCCCATGTTCTTGATACCACCCAGAGACTTCTCAAGCTTTTCCAGCTCACGGGTACGCATCAGCGCTTCTTTCTTGGTCAGCTTGTCGAAAGTACCGTCAACAGACTGGGTTTCCAGATCTTTCAGGCGCTTGATTGACTGACGAACGGTTTTCCAGTTGGTCAGCATACCGCCGAGCCAGCGCTTGTCCACGTAGAACTGCTCGCAAGATACGGCAGCTTCTTTAATGGCTTCACTGGCAGCGCGCTTGGTGCCTACGAACAGGATTTTACCTTTCTTGGAAGCAATGTTACTGATGAAAGCCAGAGCTTCATTGAACATTGGCACAGTGTGCTCGAGGTTGATGATGTGTACACCGTTGCGGGCGCCGAAGATGAAAGGCTTCATCTTAGGGTTCCAGTAACGGGTTTGGTGACCGAAGTGTACACCGGCCTGGAGCATATCGCGCATTGAAACTGTAGTCATTTTCTATACCTTAATTTAAGGGGTTAGACCTCCACGCATCCCATGTCTTCGACCCTTTGGCCAAGCCGCGGGCACCCCGAAGAATGTGTCGATACGTGTGTGATTTAGTATTTGAGTTAAATGCCATGTATAATGGCCGCCATCTTTACTCTGACCTGCCGACAAAATGGGTTTCCCCATCAAAGGCAGCCCGACTTGAAGCTAATTCGAACTCATAGAGTCGTCAACTCAAAGTCACTTAGAGTCAAACATAACGGCGCGCTTTATACCATAAATCGCCGGCAAACACAAACTTTTTACCGCTCTCATGTCGGCCTTAAACTCAGTTCAAAGCCGCGTCAGCAGCGTTATTTTACCGTTTCACAAACAAGGTGAATTGGCCTTGGCCAAGGCACTCGTTATTAAGAGAAAGCCCCATGAGTATAGTCATCAAGACAGCAGAAGAAATTGAGAAAATGCGCGCCGCCGGCAAGCTGGCCGCCAATGTGTTGGAAATGATAGCCCCACACGTCAAGGTCGGGGTCAGTACCAACGAACTCAATGATATCTGCGCCAAATACACCGAAGAACAAGGCGCCATCTCTGCGCCACTCAACTACCACGGTTTTCCCAAGTCCATCTGCACCTCTATCAATGAAGTGATCTGCCACGGTATTCCCAGCGATCGCGTGCTCAAGGACGGCGATATTCTCAATATCGACATCACTGTCATCAAGGATGGCTATCACGGCGACACTTCCAAAATGTTCCTTATTGGCGATGTCAGCCCGAAAGATCGCCGCCTGTGCCGCATCGCCCAAGAAAGTCTCTACGCCGCCATTCGTAAAGTTCGCCCCGGCATGCAGCTGGGCGAAATTGGCACCACGGTTGAGAAGTTTATCAAGGCCAGCAAGTCAGGCCTGGACAAGTATTCAATCGTGCAGGATTACTGCGGTCACGGCATAGGTGCCGGCTTCCACGAAGAACCACAGGTAGTGCACTACAAAAACAACGACAAGACCATACTGCGCCCCGGCATGTGCTTTACCATTGAGCCGATGATCAACGCCGGTCGCCATACTTCTGTATTGAACAAGGATGACGGCTGGACTGTCACCACCTCAGATGGTAAAAATTCAGCTCAGTGGGAACATACTCTGTTGATCACCCAGACCGGCGTAGAAGTTCTGACGCTGCGCGCCGAGGAAGATTTCCCGAGGATCATCAATCACGCCAAATAAGGCGTCACCCAAGGAATAGAATGAGCACAGCGCTGGCAGCCAAAACGGCACTTTGTGAGCAAAATCAGGCCCTGTTTGACAGGTTTACCTCGCGAGAAAAGATAGTCGAACTGGTTACCAGCCGCTGTCGCTTTGTCGATAAGCAGCTGATTGAACAATGGCAGGTCGAAGGGTTGGATGCTTATCCCATCGCCCTTATCGCCGTTGGCGGCTATGGCCGCGGCGAGCTGCACCCCTATTCAGACATAGATCTGCTGTTTCTGGTGGATGACAACCTGGACCCGGCAGCCGAGAGCAGGCTCAGCGCCTATATCGCCTTTCTCTGGGACGCTGGTCTTGAAATAGGCCATAGTGTCAGAACCCTGAAAGAAACCCTGCAGCAGGGTCGCCAGGACATCACAATAGCCACCAACCTATTGGAAGCCAGGTTGCTTACCGGCCCGGAAATCCTGTTTGATACTCTCTATGACGCGATTCGCGAGCACCAATTCTGGCCATCGAACGAGTTTTTCAGCGCCAAGCGCGATGAACAGCGCGCCCGCCACGCCAGGGCCAACGCCTTCGACCTCGAGCCCAATATCAAGACCTGCCCCGGTGGCCTCAGGGATATTCAAACCATAGCCTGGGTCGCCATGCGCCACTTCGATGCCGCCAAACTCGAAGAGTTGGTCGGGCACGGTTTTCTGGAGCAGGCCGAACTCGAAGAGCTGCTGGAGTGTCAGCACTTCCTCTGGGAGCTGAGGTTTGCCCTGCACCTGGCATCGGGCCGCGACGAAAACCGTTTACTGTTTGACTTGCAACGCCAAGTAGCCGGCCTCATGGGTTACGAAGACGCTACCCAACTGGCTGTCGAGCAGATGATGAAGCACTATTACCGCACAGTGCGGCGGGTGATGGAGCTCAACGAGATGCTGCTGCAACTGTTCAAACGCGCCACCTTGGGACATACCCAAGCGCTGGAAATCCAGCCTATAGATGAACACTATCAGCGTCGCGGCCGCTTTATCGAGGCGCTGGACTTGGCGCTGTTTGACGATCCGGAAGAAATCGTCAGGCTGTTTTTGCATGTGGCCCGCAATTCCAACATTCAGGGGATTTACGCCCCAACCCTGAGGGCACTGAGAAGAGCCAGACGGGCCCAGCCACAACCTCTGATGGCCCGGGAGGGCTGCCGCAGGGTATTTATGGAAATTCTCCGCCATCCTCGCGGTATTGCCGCTCTGTCGCTGATGCACAAACACGGGGTGATGTCGGCTTATTTACCTGCCTGGCGCGCCATTGAGGGCCAGATGCAGTTCGACCTCTTCCACGCCTACACTGTGGATGAACACACCCACAGGCTGCTGCTCAATATCGACAAATTTGCCCAGGCAGAACAGAAAGAGGAATTCCCACTCGGCTCGGTACTGATCAATCAGTTGCCAAAAAAGGGGCTTCTGGTATTGGCGGCCATTTTCCACGACATCGCCAAGGGGCGCGGCGGCGATCACAGTAAGCTCGGAGCCGTCGATGCGCTGGAATTTTGCAAACTGCACGGCCTCAACGACCACGACGGCCGCTTAGTCAGCTGGTTGGTGGAGAATCATCTGTTGATGTCGATTGTCGCCCAGCGGCGGGATATTTCCGATCCGGAAGTGGTCGCCGACTTTGCCGATAAAGTTCGCGATGCGGTGCACCTGAGTTACCTCTACTGCCTGACGGTAGCCGATATCTGTGCCACCAATGAAAAAACCTGGAACAACTGGAAGGGCTCTCTGCTGAGGGATCTCTATTTTGCCACTCAGAGGGTGCTTGCCCGCGGCAAAGAAAAACCGGTGGATATTCGTGCTCGGGTGCGGGAGCATCAAGCCAAGGCCAAGAAAGAGTTGCTGCGGCGCGGCTTCAAGGAAAAAGCGCTGGATCTGTTATGGCAGAGATTCAAGGCCGATTACTTTTTGCGTCATCAACCCAATCAAATCGCCTGGCACGCCGAAGCCATTCTCAAGCACAAGCAGGATGAACCTCTGGTGATGGTATCCAAACACACCACCCGTGGCGGCACCGAGCTGTTTGTCTACTGCCAGGACAAACCCAAGCTGTTTGCCACTGTGATGGCGGTGCTGGACAACAAGAATATCAATGTTCATGATGCCAACATTATGACATCCAAGGACAATTACGCTCTGGATACCTTTGTGATCCTCGAGCAGGACGGCAAAGCTGTCAGTCAGCTATCGCGGATACAAAGCATACGCAAGGCCCTTGACAAGGCGCTCAGTGGCGAACAACCCAAGCTCCCGCGCTTTCGCAAGTTGTCGCGCAAGATGAAACCTTTTAAAGTTCCGACTCAGGTCAGTTTTCTGCCGACCCGCCGCCATGGTACAAGTATGATGGAACTGATAGCCTTGGATAGCCCGGGTCTGCTGGCCAAGATAGGTGAAACCTTCTATCGCTGTGATGTCACCCTTCTGGCGGCCAAGATCACCACGATAGGCGAGCGCGCCGAGGACTTTTTTATTCTACAAACCAATCAGGGACTGGCACTGGATGAAGCCCAGCAACACAGGCTGAAAGAGTCACTGATCAGTGCCCTGTCCCAATTCGGGACCCCAACAACCTAAGTAAACGGGAGAAACCAATGGAGGCTTTACGCCAACGTATTGAGGCGGCTTTTGAAGCTCGCGCACAGATAAGCCCAACCACAGTTGACGCCGAGCTGCGTGCCGACGTGGAACGAGTGATTGACATGCTGGACAGAGGAGAGGCCCGAGTGGCCGAGAAACTGGACGGCCAATGGCATGTGCACCAATGGCTCAAGAAAGCCGTTTTGCTGTCTTTCCGCATCTTCGACAATGGCGTAATCGACGGGGCCGAAACCAAGTATTTCGACAAAGTACCACAAAAGTTTGCCGCCTATGATGAAGCGCGTTTTCGCGCCGAAGCCATACGTGTCGTGCCACCTGCTGCAGTACGTAAAGGCTCTTTCATCGGTAAAAACACTGTGCTTATGCCCTCTTACGTTAACCTGGGCGCCTATGTAGATGAAGGCACCATGGTCGACACCTGGGCCACGGTTGGCTCCTGCGCACAAATTGGCAAGAACGTGCACCTCTCCGGCGGTGTCGGCATCGGTGGCGTACTTGAGCCACTGCAGGCCGGCCCGACCATTATTGAAGACAACTGCTTTATCGGTGCCCGCTCTGAAATAGTTGAAGGCGTAGTAGTCGAGGCAGGCTCAGTGATCTCCATGGGGGTCTATATCGGCCAGAGCACTCGCATCTATGACCGCGAAACCGGTGAAATTCACTATGGCCGGGTTCCAGCAGGTTCTGTGGTGGTGTCAGGCACCCTGCCATCCAGTTGCGGCAAGTACAACCTTTACGCCGCCATCATAGTCAAGAAGGTAGACGAGAAGACCCGCGGGAAAGTGGGTATCAACGAACTGCTGCGGATGGTCGACTGACCCTTGCCCTCGGGAGCTAACCTCGAGCAATAAACGCTTTATTAGGTCAGTATCCCCATCTATGTGTCTGTCTGCTCTGCCCATAAGGGCACAGGCAGACACATTTACTTACCAAGAGACAAACTTCCACACCTTGGGACACGCCCTGCCCAAACAGCAACAACTGCTGACAGAAAGCCTCTATTCAATCACTGGAAAATGCCGCTGCTGCGACTGTACTTAAGTGGTACTTGAAGCATCCCGAAAAGGAGCAAGCCATGAACATTTGCCAACGTACCCGCACCGGCGCCGTATTACTGGCTGTGGCCGGCCTGAGCTTTGGCTCTCTCAGTGCCCAGGCTGCAATGGATCCTTATATTGAGCAGGCGTTGATCCAGGTCTGTAAGTCCAGTGCCAGCAACAGCATGATAGAATTTTCCACCACCCTGCGTGAGTACCGGATCAATGAACAGCGAGTGTTCCCTCGACTGGTATGCAATGGTGAGTCACTGCATCAATTTGCCATGAGTCATGGCGCCGATCGCACCGCCAAAAAGATTGGCCGCTTCCTGCCCGGCAAAGTGACCATTTCCGATATGGCTATGATCCCAGAGGAGGAAAAACTCTACGTGAGTTTCCGCTGAATCTACTGAGCCCCAAATACTCGGGTTAAAATACCAAGGTCTTGTTGCCGTACACCACGACCTGTTCGTTGAGTACCAGCGCCAGAGCCCGGCTGAGAACACTTTTTTCCACATCTCGGCCGGCTTTGGCCATATCTGCCGCGCTGTAACTGTGATCCACAGGGATCACATCCTGCTTGATGATAGGTCCCTCATCCAAACAGTTATTCACAAAGTGTGCCGTGGCACCAATAATTTTCACCCCGCGCTCCCACGCCTGACGATAGGGATTGGCGCCGATAAAGGCCGGCAGAAAGGAGTGATGAATATTGATTATCTTATTGGGATACTGCTCGACAAACTCTGGGGTGAGTACTCGCATATATTTGGCCAGTACCAGGTACTCAGGCTGGTAGCCGGCAATAATTTCCAACATGGCACGCTCGTGGGCGCTGCGATCCAGCCCCTGATGGCTGACGTGATGAAAAGGCACCTCAAACTTAGCCGCCAGCGGTGCCAGTGTGTCGTAGTTGGCCACTATGGCGGCGATTTCCACATCGAGGGCACCATAGTAGGTTTTCATCAAGAGATCACCGAGGCAATGGGCCTCCTTGGTCGCCAGCACCACTATGCGCTTGCGTCCGGCATCCACCAGTTTCATATGGTTTTGCTTGGGCAGTACCTCGGCCAACTCCTTTAGCAGCTTAGTTTCATCGAATTCGCCTTCAAGTTCGGTTCGCATGAAAAAGCGCCCCTGTTGATTATCGACAAACTCGTTGTTCTTGATGATGTTCAGTCTGTGCTGAAAGCACACTCCAGTCACTCTGGCGATAAGCCCATATTCATCGGCACAATCAATCATCAGTATTTTGCGTGGCATATCGGTTCCTGTCGCAGTATCAAAGTTTGAATATGCCACAGTCTCGCCGCTGGTGCGCTTAAAATTTATTCATTGAAAGCAGCTCGTTATCCCCGGCTGGCCTGACGACTATCCAGATACCTTTGCAAAAGCCCTCTCAAGGTCTCGGCCTTGGTGCCAAACACCACCTGGACGCCCTGCCCTACCACTATCACGCCCTTGGCACCCAATCCCAATAGGCGGGATTTATCCACTAGCTCAGGACGTTCGACGCTCAGGCGCAAACGGGTCATACAGGCACTGAGGTTGCGGATATTGGCGGCGCCGCCAAGGGCACCTATCATGGCCAGCAGATTGCCGCCCGAGGCATTTTCCGGCTCCAGCCGCCCCGGCGTCTTGAGATTGAATGCCATAATGGAAGCACGGAAAATCAGGTAATAGATGACAGCTGTCAAGGGACCCAGGATCAGAAACCAACCGGCGTTGGCAGATTGATGCCACAGAAGAGCAAAATCCAGCAAACCGTTGGAAAACACCAGCCCATAGTGAATATCGAGCCAGATACAGACTGCATAAGCCAGCCCAGTCAGCAGTGCGTGCACCAGATACAGCAAAGGCGCCACAAACAGGAAGGCAAACTCAATCGGCTCTGTCACCCCGGTGAGCCAACTGGTGGCCGCCGCCGACAGCATGATGCCTGCCACCCGATTGCGTTCACTCTTGTCGGCACAGCGCCAAATCGCCAGGGCCGCCGCCGGCAGACCCCACATTTTGATGAGATAGCCCCCGGCCAGATTGCCGGCCTGGGGATCGCCGGCAAGGTAGCGCGCCACTTCGCCTCTGAGCCATTGACCATCCTGATAATACTGCCCAAGTTCCAGGTAGAAAGGCGCATTCCAGATATGGTGCAGCCCAAGTGGCAACAAAAGGCGTTCCACTGTGCCATAGATGGCAAAGGCCAGCTGCGGCTTTTGATACACAGCCCAGTTGGAGAACACCTCAATATAGTGAGCCAAAGGTGGCCAGATAAGCGCCAACAAATAAGCCAGTAACATAGCCAACGGCAGCATCAGCAATGGCGCACTGCGGCGGCCCTCAAAAAAGGAAAAGATAGCCGGCAAACGCAAGTGACGACTCATGGCCATCACCAGGCAGGTCATTACCCCGAGCAACATACCACCGGCTATACCTGTATCTATGGTCTCCACTCCGAGCCAAACCGAGGTATGCACGGGGTTTTGCGAGGAAAGCAGCGATAAAGTGGAATTGAATACCCCAAAACCGAACGCTGCGCTGAAGGCGGCAATCCCCTGATCGCGGCAAAAACCTATGGCAATGGCGATGGCAAACAGCAGCGGCATCATAGTGAAGATGAGATTGCCTGTGGTGGCAAACAGCTCATTGAGCGAAGGAGACAAAATACCTGTCGGCGTACTGGCCAGGCCTTTCATCACCCCGGCAGCGGGCAGGATAGCTATGGGGACAAGCAGCGCCTGACTCAGGCGCTGAGCAAACTTAAACCAATGTTGTGAAAAGCCTTTCAGGCGCCCGCTTCTGTTTTCAGCAGGGGTAGCCAGTTGTTGAGCCATTCTTGAGCCTCGACCTCGGGTTCCATGGTTTCGCAGGCATCAATCTCCAAACGCTCACCGATACGTTTGGCACCAAGCTCCGCAAACAGTTCATCCAATTGTTTACCGGCACCACAGAAGGTCTCATAGCTCGAGTCTCCCAGGGCAATAACCCCGTATCTAAGCTCTGGTAAGTAGGGGGCCGTATCTTTCAGTTCCAAAAACCAAGGCAAAATATCATCCGGAAGATCCCCTTGCCCGGTAGTGGAAGATATCAGCAACAAATACTCATCGGCAGTCGGTACATACCCTTTAAGCTCATGACTTTGCCAAAGTTTGGCATCCACACCATGAGTCTGGAGCTGCTTCTGGAGCGTCTCGGCAACAAACTGGGCATTACCATAGACAGTTCCAAACACCAGGTTCACTTTTTTCATGTTATACTCTGCACCTCGGAGCCAATATTCATTGTTCTCCACCATACTGTATCGTCTGCTTATGCTGCAAGCATAAGCATCAACAGACACCAAGCCGACACGCCATTGGCGATAAGGAAACGCAGCGATGCGACAGAGCAGCAGACAGAAACTTCAGAAGCAACATCAAAGGGCAACTCATGTGCGCCGTATGTGTTACTTTAGAGCCGCTCAACAAGACCAACACCATGCCCACTATCCACTCGACGCCTACCGTCCCTTGCTTGACATGATGCACCAGCGCACCAATAAAGACGAAACCTAAGGAAGGTGCGAACAAGTCCCATGTGTGCCACGAGGACTTATTCGCACCTTCCCTAAGCCAGCAGTAAACCGCTGTCTGACTCAAGCTGGGACTCATCCCAGCCCAGGCCATCGAACACTTGCTGCCATTCGGCCTCCGGCTCTGTCACTATGGTGACGGGTTCGCCTGTCTTTGGGTGAGTGAAGCTCAAGCTCTGAGCCAGCAACCATAAACGGTTGAGACCAAAGTGTTCACGAAAGAAACGGTTTTGCTTGCCATCGCCGTGGGTGGTGTCGCCGATAATGGGGTGACGCAGATGTGCCATATGCCTTCTGAGTTGATGCTTTCGTCCGGTTAACGGCGAAAGGCGCATCAAGGCGAAACGACTGCTGGGATACCGCCCTGATGGGAAAGGGATCTCAGCATTGAGTAGCGGCGCATATTGAGTAATGGCATCCTGGGCTTCCTTGTTGTGATCGGCCTGTTTATCGGCCACGGCATCGAGCTCTTCTTTGAGTGGATAGTCGAGCGTACCGGCTTGGTGCATATTGCCGCGCACCAGGGCCAGGTATTCCTTACGCGTCTCGCGCCCAGCAAACTGCTGACACAAAATAGCAGCAACTTCACTGCTCTTGGCAAACAACAGGACGCCCGAGGTCGGCCTATCCAACCTGTGCACAGGAAACACGTGGCAACCCACCAGATCCCGGGTCAGCTGCATGGCAAAAAAACGCTCTTTTCGCGCCAGATAGGTTCTGTGCACCAGCAATCCGGCCGGTTTATGAATGGCAACCAGGTGTTCATCTTCATAGAGGATACGGATCTCGGGGCATTCTTCATCCACAGGAGTCAAAGGTTGCTCCGAAAGCTCGGCTTGAAGCTGAGTCTCATCTTGCTTGTTTGGTAAGGAGTTCATCCAAGGCTCTCAACAAAGTGATCAAATTACGGTAGGTGGGCGCTTCACCCCAAACGTGCTCGGCCATAGGCGCAGTTGCTATGGACGATGGCAACGGCATTTGTGCTTCTATCAGTAGGCGCATTTTCGGCAACAGAATAAACTGCAGCCAAGCTTCAAACGCCATGCTATCGCAGGCAAAGGGCACCTGGCTGGTCAAGGCTGCCTCGTCTGGAGCAGTTGTGCTCCACATTCCCAGCGCTTTCAATTCGACCTCTAAGGCCAACAGGAGTTTTTCAGTCGCCAGAAAAGGCATCTGTTACCTCGCAGATCCAAAACAATAAATTGGCGTCAATCATACCATCGGGCCAAGCTTATCCCTATAATGCACCGCATTTGTTGTACAAGAGTCAAACGAGCATGGACAGTATCACTACCCTCAGCGAACTTCTCAGCGCCGCCAACACCCAATATCAGGTCTATGATCTCGGCCGCAGGGTGCAGCACATAGATCCCATGGCTTTTCATCAAATAGAAGCCCTTCAAAGCCCCTACCCCTTTCCCATTCAAGGGCACGCCCAGTTTGCCCTGGTGTTCTGGGATGGCAGTAATCAGCAGTATATCTGGTTCTTGAAATTACCCTTGGATGAGCGCGGACTCCTGGTCCCCGCTGCGCGTAGCCAGTTTATTCAGATGCTGCTTGAAGCCATGGGGGAAAACCTGACCCGTGAACTGAGTGAAGCCCAGCAGCAACAGATGGCCAATCACCCCTTCAGTTTCAAGCCATCGCAGGAAAAATTGGCCCTGTTCAACGCCTTGGTGCGTAAACAATTGGGACAAGCCGCTTCGGTACAGTATGAATATGCCTGCCAATACCTGAGCGGCAAGGTGGCTGCCGATAACTGGCAACATCTGGGACTGCAAGGGCTGGCGGATATCTGTGCCCGGGTCAATGAACTGGACCACTCAGCCCTGTTGCAGCAAGGATTGAACAAAGGCGCCACCGAGGTGCAGATTGCCCTTTGCCAACAATTGGAACATATATTGCTGCCTGAGCCGCTTGCCGAAACGATCTTCCAGGCATTCAAAGAAGCTGCCCCTGAGCATAAGGTTTACTTCCTTCGCGCCTTGGCGTCTCACCCGGGACTCTGCCAACAGGCGATAACTGAGCTGGACAAGCAACAAACGCTAAATATTGATGCCCTGGTCGCCATCGCCGCCCGCTGCTGGCTTAGTCTGAAACAGGATGAATGCCGCAAAATTTATCTCGAGGCTTTGGCTTTGCAGGAGCAAAGCTTCTTTAATCAAATCTTTGCTGATATTGTGGCCATACCCGGGATACGTACCCAGGTATTGAGCGAACTTCGCAATCCTCACCGCAGTGACCGCCTATCCGGCGCCATTGGCGGTCTGTTCAGGGCGACCACAGAATGATGACAGATTTTCTACTGATCGCAGCGCTGGTTATGATTGCTGCGTTTTTCTGGCAGCTGCGACAAATGGCCGAACTCAGCCGGGTATTTGCCGAGCGGGAATGCCAACGACAAAAGGTGCAGATGCTGGCCATTGCCATGGAGTCGGCGCGTCCCAGCATAGGTGGCAAGAATGGTCTGTGCTGGAAGGCACGCTTTATGTTTGAGTTCAGTACCGATGGCATCAACCAGTATCGCGGCCATATTCTGATGCATGGCAAACAGATCCAGAAAATTGAATGGCCAATATTTCCCGAACCCGAGTGGCATGAAGCGCCAACGGCCAGGGGCAGCGTCGGTGGCGGCTGTGGCTCACGAGGGGGGTGCAGTTCGGGTAAGTGCCGTTGAGGTCCTCCCTACCGCTGAAAGCAAGTGAGGCTTGTTCTGCCATTAAAATTCAGAGTATTGAACGACTGAGTTTATCTATTAAGCTGTCTTTTGAAATATTAAGCCATCAAAGCCTGATGTGCAGATACTCCCGAGGTCAAAGCCTCAAAATAAGAAAGGGCGCGACAATTAAGCCGCGCCCATCTGTTTCTCTGTTAAGCCTTCCAGCTATTAAGTTGCTTCCCTGCACCATCCATGCGTCTGCCGTGCGTCCTGCGCTCCCTGTACCATCCTGGTGAGTCCCTGTACTTGCGTACCTGTTCCCTTAGTCCCGATTATCCCTTGATCGGGCCTTGCTCTATCCTTAAGCGTGTCCAGTACCGTCCTTGCGCATCCGTTCAATACATCCTGTTTCGTCTTCCTGACGCTGACCACATTCCTTGGGTCAGTACCTTTCCCTATTTGCCATCATCCTGATAGGCATCTTCCTTGAATCATCCTTGGACCGAGTTCCTCACGGTTGAGATCATCCTGACCTTGCTCCCTGAATCATCCTTCTCCTTGGATAATTTAAATACTAATCCAATCCGGGCTCAGGAGTTGTACACAAACCGTTCAATAACTCATGTAACTTTTTTGCAGCAATTAAAGTGGGTTTAATAAGTAATTAATTTTAAATGGTTTAATTATTTTCCAGCGACAAAACCTGCTGTTTAACTCTTGTTTGTCTCACAACCTTGTGAGACATCTCGCACACAAGACCCGGCTTTAATGGAAAACGATGTGTAGCAAAAAACATATCGCCTATAAATCTGCAACAGAATTACTCAAACATCAATAATCTCAATAAGGGATAAAGGTGTCGCCCTAAAATACGTTAACGCTTTTCTATAAAAGCCGCTTGTCAGGAACTTACCGCCCCATATGCCATATTTAGAATTTACATTCCCAAGCAGAGCGCTTTGGTTGCGGTAGGGGAAGTTTCTAATAAAAACATTCATCAGGCATAGCTGAATGTACGCCTTCGGCTATGAAGGAGGTTTAGGGCTGAAAACAAAAACCCGCCATATAGGCGGGTCTCTGTGCGAACACTTGCGTCTTTATGTAGCGGCTTACTTAGTAGCCAGCTTCTCACGGATACGTGCAGACTTACCTGAACGCTCACGCAGATAGTAAAGCTTGGCACGACGAACGCGACCACGACGCTTAACTTCAATGCTGGAAATCAGTGGGCTGTGCGTTTGGAAAGCACGCTCAACACCTTCACCATTAGAGATCTTACGTACGGTAAATGCAGAGTGCAGACCGCGGTTACGCTTAGCGATAACCACGCCTTCAAAGGCCTGCAGACGCTCTTTGTCACCTTCTTTAACACGAACCTGAACGACTACGGTATCACCGGCACCGAACTCAGGTACGTCTTTTTTCATTTGCTCATCGTTGAGCATTTTAATGATGTTGTTCATAACTTACTCCGTTCTAGAATTAACTGAGCTGCGACTAGGCTGAGTCCATTGCGTCAACGAACTGCGCTAATAGAGTCGTCTGTTCGTCAGTCAGAGCTAGATTTTCAAATAATTCTGGTCGTCGCTGCAGTGTTCTTATCAAACTCTGCTGTAGACGCCAGCGTCTAATTTGTTCGTGGTTGCCGCTGAGCAACACCGCCGGAACATCCAGTCCATCGAGACATTCAGGCCGGGTATAGTGAGGACAATCCAATAATCCGTCAGAGAAGGAATCCTGCTCTGCCGAGGCCTGTTTGCCCAGCACGCCGGGAACCAGTCTCGAAACCGAATCTATCAGGGTCATTGCCGGCAATTCACCGCCCGAGAGCACGTAATCACCAATCGACCACTCCTCATCCACTTCCGTCTGAATGATGCGCTCATCGATACCTTCGTAGCGACCGCACACCAGGATCAGCTTGGATGATAGTGCCAGCTCAGATACGCCTTGCTGAGTCAGCTTGCGTCCCTGAGGTGACAGATATATCACCTTGGCTCCCTCACCTGCCGCAGCCTTGGCTGCATGAATGGCATCGCGAAGGGGCTGAACCATCATCAACATTCCTGGACCACCACCATAAGGTCTGTCGTCCACTGTGTTGTGTCTGTCATGGGTGAAATCCCTGGGATTCCACGTCTGTACTTCCAGCAGGCCATTCTTCACGGCCCGACCCGTCACGCCAAAGTCTGTTACTGCTCGAAACATCTCCGGGAACAGGGTGATTACCCCTAACCACATAAGCTGTTTCCTCGACTCAGAAGTCCGGATCCCAATCCACTAAAATCTGTTTTGCCGAAACGTTCACCTCTTTGATGAACTGTTCGGTGACAAAGGGGATCATACGTTCCGCTTTGCCAAAGCTATCTTTGGCGTTGGCTTTCACCAGCAAGACGTCGTTGGATCCTGTTTCCACGATCTGATCGACCTTACCCATGTTGTAGCCCTTGGTGTTGATCACTTCGCAGCCGATAAGATCGCGCCAGTAGAATTCATCTTCCGGCAGGTCTTTCATCTGCTCAGGCAAGATGCCGATCTCACAGTTAGTGAGCATCTGCGCCCGCTCCCGCGTCTCTACCCCTTCAAGTGCGGCAACAACCGCCTTGCCCTGATAGCGCCACTGGGTGACCTTCACTTCACGCCATTCGCCCTGCTCTTTAATGAGCCAAGGTGAATAGTCAAAAATACCTTCAACAGAATCGGTATAGGCGGTGATTTTCAGCCAACCTTTAATGCCATAGCTGGAACCAAGTTTGCCCAACACGATTGGCTGTGGGTTACTGCTCATCAATCTATACCTTAAACGCTATTAAGCAGCTGCTTTACGAGCGTCTTTGATCAGTTTTGCTACGCGTTCTGTAGTTGCAGCACCGTTTGAAACCCAGTGCTCAACACGGTCCAGATCCAGGCGCAGAGTTTCTTCCTGGCCTTTGGCCAGAGGGTTGAAGAAACCTACACGCTCGATGAAACGACCGTCACGGGCATTGCGGCTATCAGCAACAACGATGTTGTAAAATGGACGCTTTTTCGCGCCACCACGAGCTAAACGAATGGTAACCATGCGTTCTTTATCCTCTAATGATTTGCTTTTCAGCAAAAATAAAAACTGGAACCCCGTGTTCGCGAAGAGTCCCAGATAGAAAGCCGGAAGATTTTACCTGACTTTCGGGCGATTGCAACCGATCCCGGCTAATTTTACAACGCCCATTCACAGCTTATCCCAAGCGGGACAATAGCTAAGAACATCAAGTAAGGTCATTTTGTATCAGCGACCGGGGAACTTCATTCCCGGGGGCAACATGCCGCCCAGGCCGCGCATCATCTTATGCATGCCGCCTTTGGCGGACATTTTCTTCATCATTTTCTGCATCTGGGTAAACTGCTTCAGCAAACGGTTTACATCTTGAATTTGAGTACCGGAACCGGCAGCGATGCGGCGTTTTCGTGAGCCCTTGATCATATCCGGACGCTTACGTTCATTTGGCGTCATGGAGTTAATAATAGCCTCCATTTGGCCTGTGAGCTTACCGTTTTGCACCTGAGCCAAAGCATCGGGAGGCAGTTGACCAACACCGGGTAGTTTTTCCAGCATCCCCATCATGCCGCCCATATTCTTCATCTGCTGCAGCTGCTCACGGAAGTCTTCAAGGTCAAAGCTGCCGCCGGACTTCACTTTAGAGGCCAGCTTAAGGGCTTTTTCCTTATCAACACCGCGTTCAACTTCTTCGATGAGCGACAATACGTCGCCCATCCCCAGAATACGGGAAGCTACCCTGTCTGGGTGGAAAGGCTCGAGCGCATCTGTTTTTTCACCCACCCCCAGGAACTTAATCGGTTTACCTGTGATATGGCGAATGGACAGGGCTGCACCGCCTCTGGCATCACCATCCACCTTGGTGAGGATCACCCCGGTCAGCGGCAGCGCTTCATTAAAGGCCTTAGCGGTATTGGCCGCATCCTGACCTGTCATGGCGTCAACCACAAATAGAGTTTCAACCGGCTTGACCGCGGCGTGCAGTGCCTTGATTTCATCCATCATCGCCTCGTCCACATGCAGACGACCGGCGGTATCCAGAATCACTACATCGATAAACTTACGCTTGGCGTAAGCGATGGCGGCATTGGCGATATCCACCGGCTTTTGGCTGACGTCCGATGGGAAAAATTCGACTTCGACTTCATTGGCCAGGGTTTCCAGCTGCTTAATCGCCGCCGGACGGTATACGTCGGCACTGACCACAAGTACAGACTTCTTCTGTCTGGTACGCAGGAACTTACCCAGCTTGGCAACACTGGTAGTTTTACCCGCACCCTGCAGTCCTGCCATCATCAATACAGCAGGTGGCTGAGCAGCCAGGTTGAGAGCCTCGTTGGCTTCCCCCATGGCTTTTTCCAGTTCACTCTGAACGATTTTGACAAATACCTGCCCAGGGGTCAGGCTCTTGGCCACTTCCTGGCCAACGGCACGCTCTTTGACGCTGCTGACAAATTCCCGCACCACAGGCAGAGCCACATCGGCCTCTAGCAGTGCCATACGAACTTCGCGCAGGGTGTCCTTCACGTTCTCTTCAGTCAAGCGACCCCGACCACTGATATTTTTCAGGGTGCGGGACAATCTGTCGGTGAGATTCTCAAACATCGTCCAGTTCTATACCGTTTATGAATGTAAAATGATGGGGCATATTATAACTATAGCCGGGGTATTAATGCAGCCCTGTTCTCAACATGGGGTTAAATAGACGCTTATCAAGGTACAAATGAATGTTTTTGACGGGAACCAATTACCCTTTATTACGCACTAATCTACCGGGCACTGAGTAATTTTGTCGTCTAGGTCACTGCCCAATTACCAGTGGCTCATGTTATTCTAATACCAGCAAGTTTTCTAAAGCTGCCCACAGAGGCCAATTACACATAAGGATAGGTTAATCCCAGATGGTCATTCTCTCTGCTGCCGCGATGTTTTTCTACAGCATAGCGCTGATATTAGTGACAAGCCGCTTGTTTCACGCCGAGGGGCCCAATCGCCGCGCCGTTGCCGGTTTTGCCGCTTTGGGTGTGATTCTGCACGCTGCAGCCTTGTACCAGGCGATCTTTACTGTCGATGGCCAGAATTTCAGTCTGACCAATGTAATATCTATGGTGAACTGGATTATCGCCCTGGCCTTTACCTTGGTACTTTCCCGTATCAAGGTCATAGTGCTGGTACCTGTGGTGTACGCCTGCTCTGTGATATCCGTATCCCTGCTATGGCTACTGCCACCTAAGTACATCACTCATTTTGAACTGCACCCAGAAGTATTGGTCCATGTGGTGTTGTCGCTAATGGCCTACAGTGCCTTGATGATAGCAGCGCTTTACGCCATACAACTGGCGGTAATCCAAAATAAGTTAAAGAAAAAGCAACTGATTTTGAACCCCGCGCTTCCGCCACTGATGACGGTCGAAAAGCAGCTGTATCATCTGATCATCATAGGGGTGATTCTGCTGAGTCTGTCACTGGCCACCGGCTTTATTTTCCTTGATGACATGTTTGCCGATGGCAAGGGCCACAAGGCGGTACTTTCCATTCTGGCTTGGTTCGTCTATATCGCTATGCTGTGGCAGCAATATACTCTGGGTTGTCGTATCCGCACGGCAGTAATCTACAGTCTGACCGGTGCCAGCCTGCTCTCCCTGGCTTACTTTGGCGCCCGCATCGTCAAAGAACTTATCCTGAGTTAATCTGAATTAAGTCGGGCAAGGCTAGACCTTTGCCTGACTTGACACTCCATCCAATTGCCAGTATTTACTAACTTTCGCTATTCCTGACGGGGCCCCTTTTTGGACGATATATCGACCGGCATACTCCTGATAATTCTACTGCTGTTAATCCTGATTTCGGCTTATTTTTCCGGTTCGGAAACCGCCATGATGACCCTCAACCGCTACCGGTTACGTCATCTGGCCAATAATGGCCACAAAGGTGCCAAACGCGCCATCAAACTACTCGACCGTCCCGACAAACTCATAGGCCTGATCCTCATAGGCAATAACCTGGTTAATATTCTCGCCTCCTCAATCGCCACTATTTTGGGTATCCGACTCTGGGGCGACTTAGGACTAGCCATCGCCACAGGGGTACTGACACTCGTGGTATTGGTGTTTGCCGAAGTGACTCCCAAAACTGTAGCTGCACTGCACCCAGAACGCATCGCCTTCCCTTCAAGCCTGATACTCAAGTGGTTGTTATGGCTGTTTTTGCCTCTGGTCAAAAGCGTCAACATCATCACGTCTTTCATACTCAGACTGATGGGGATCCGCACCATACGTACCGATGACGCCCTGAGCCAGGAGGAACTCCGCACTGTTGTGCATGAAGCAGGAGCCCTTATCCCAAGGCGCCACCAGGAGATGTTGTTGTCAATTCTGGATCTGGAAAAGGTCACAGTGGAAGACATCATGGTGCCCCGCTCCGAACTCTACGCCATTAATGTCAATGATGACTTCAAGAGCATTAACAAACAGGTTATTCAGAGCCCGCATACCCGGGTACTCTTGTATCGTGACAACATAGATGATGCCGTGGGTTTTGTGCATCTGCGTGATGCGTTAAGACTGCAATCCAAGGAACAGTTCAGTAAATCTTCCCTGCTGAGGGCTGTAAAAGAGCTGTACTTTATTCCCGAAGGCACGCCGCTCAACGTGCAATTGGCCAACTTCCAGCACAATAAGGAACGCATCGGCCTGGTGGTGGATGAATACGGTGATATTCAAGGTTTGGTGACGCTGGAGGATATTCTTGAAGAAATCGTCGGCGACTTTACCACTTCCATGATCACCACTCCCAGCGAAGATATTACCCCGCAGCAGGATGGCAGCTTCCTGATCGATGCCACCATCAATATCCGCGACCTCAACAAAGAGATGGAGTGGGACTTTCCCACCGACGGCCCCAAGACCCTCAATGGTTTGATCCTGGAATATCTGGAGGAGATCCCCCAGGCCAACACCAGCCTGCGGCTCGCAGGTTACCCGATGGAAGTGGTAGAAGTGGCCGACAACATGATCAAAACAGTACGGATCATGCCACAATTTTATCGCCCATCCTGACACTCAACTTGCTTTGAACTAAGTCATTGGGCAGTTTTGGCTGCCCTTTTGGCGGCTTCCAATGCCCGGCGTTTATCTCGAGCAATAGCGGTAATAGTGTTATCCAACTCCTCTTCCAGTCCCAGCATAAAAAATACTTCGGCCATCAGGAAAAACGGGCCAATAAGCAGCTGGTTGAGATCATCGATAAAGGCCGGTTTGGCCTTTTCATACTTGTGACCGATAAACTGGAATATCCAACCTATAACAAAAACGGTTATTCCCAACCAGATACTGGCATAGCCCAGGTTATAGAGCCATTCAGTTGTCAGAATCACTGGCAGGATAAACAGCGCCAGTCCCAGCGCCAAACGCCAATGCAGCTTAATGTAATAGACCATGACCCCGACAGCCAGCAGCATGGCTATGCTGAACGTACCTTCAACAAAAGGCAGACGCCATAGCGACAGCATTAAAAATACTGACCAGATTATCAATGGGATACCAATAAAATGGCTTTTGATATTGGTGGGGTTCAGATGCACACTCTTATAGGTGGACAACTGCTCAACAGCCGACTTCATAATACTCTCCTTGGTTTTGTTATTATTCTCCTCCCGCTGAGCAGGGACCTCGAGTGCCTGGGTAATGAGTCACAGCGCTCATAGCAAACGCTTACTTATGCTTCAGCCACCAATTATCAAAGACAATTTAGGCCAATTAATGGTTTGAGATTAACGCAACACCTCCTAGGTGACAATAACTCCCCATCATTGAACAACTTGCACAAAGCTATCCAAGTAACTTTGTTCGGTTTACCTCCAGAAGCTAATGCATCGTCAATATCATTAGCCAAATCAGTCATTCCTCTACCCTCAGAGATAGCTCATCCTGACGACGTAAATGACACTGTGAACACCTCGAACAATAACCCAGAATAAAAAGCCGACCCTGGGGTTAATGCCGTTCACTTAGTGTGAACGGCATTTTTCTTAGGCTTAATGGGATACTTGTTTTTACTCATTTTTAACGCACGTGGATAGGCTCTATCCC
>NZ_JBKORL010000038.1:0-65576 GCF_047314525.1 Shewanella sp. BJSY2023SW007
GCGAATTGGCATCATAAGCACAAGGGGTTTTCCGCTGCGTCGCGGGTCGCTGGGGGTTTGGAAAGGGGGCGAGTCGATACAGCCCCCTTTCCTCGGGTGCGGGGCGAAGCACCACGACTTTACGCCGCTAGCACAACGGCTAGCATGGCTTTAAGCCAAAGCTCACCAATAAACTTGATCTCAGCTTCCAGCTAAACCGCAAGCCCGTCACCCGCGGTACGGATAGGCTGGAAGCCCGAATACCATGAAGGACAGCACGTCTGAGAACGGCCTCTCACACAGGCTTTTCCTAGCCAAGAGGCAACCGGCTTCAAATATGACGCTAATGCCAACCCTACTCCTGCAGCAGATCGCGACAGATCTGCACCAGATCCGACTGTACTGCCGCGGCAGTCACTTCCCTACCGGCACCTGGGCCGCGAATGATCAGCGGATTACCCTGGTAGAAGGCCGAGCGGATGACAAACACATTATCTCCCGGGGTCAGGTTGGCGTATGGATGCTGACGCTCGACCCATTGCAGAGAGACTTCGGCGTTAACCTGGTCATCTTGCTGCTCCAGTGAAGCCACATAGCGCAGCACCTTGTTTTGCTCGGCCGCGGCAGCAAACTGCTGCGCGAGAGTGGCATCCAATTCGGGGATCCGCTGCAAAAACTCATCCAACGGAATATCGGCCAGCGCCTCAGGCACCAGAGAGCTTAAGCGAATATCCTCAAGCTCCAGTTCCAAACCGATTTCACGGGCCAAAATCAACAGCTTGCGCTGCATGTCACGCCCGGAAAGATCGTCCCTGGGATCCGGCTCAGTGATCCCCAGCTCTTTGGCCTGCAACACCAGCTCGGAGAAAGGTTTGATGCCATCGAAATGCTCAAACAGCCAGCAGAGCGTGCCGGAGAAGATACCGCCGACAGCCTCTACCCTGTCGCCGCTGTTGTGCAAATCATTGAGCGCGTGCTGCACCGGCAGCCCGGCGCCGCAACTGGCGTTGTAACGCCAGAACAGTCGGCGGTTACCCAGTTGTTGTTTCAGCTCACGGTAGAAAGGCAATGGCCCGGAGCCGGCCAACTTGTTGGCACTGACCATATGAATGCCACGGGCAAAAAACTCAGGATACTGCAGTGTCAATCCGGCGCTGGCACTGATATCCAGCGCCACCAGTTCATCGGCTTGCAGCAACGCAAGCTGTTCGAACAGATGTTCATACTGCCAAGGGGTAGCTTCGGCTTCAAACCTTGTCTGCCAGTCATCCCCAAAGATCCCCTCATTGCAGATCCAGGCACGGCTCGAACTCGCCAAGCCCAGGAGTTCAACACTGGCCTCCAGCTCACGTTTGAGGCCGTCGCGTGCTCGGCTAAATAGTTCCACCCAGGCTTCGCCTATGTTACCCACCCCCAGCAGAATAACGCCTATGCGTTTGCGGGGGCCGGCGCAGCGCCTGTGCACCTTCTGGGTCAGCAGGTTCACCTGAGATTTGGGCACCAGGGTGACCAGGCTGAGTTGGTCCTGATACAGAGGCCGCGCTTCACGGCTCAGCAAGCGGGCAAAACTACGGCGATAACTGCCGGCGCCACTGCTTACCAGGGCCACCAGCCCAAGCTCTCTGTCCTCGGTAATGCTTTGAATTTTGAGCTGGGATGTCTGCGCTTCCAGTAACTGCCAGACTTGGCGGGATAATTCGGGAGTAAAGGCCAGCTCAAGTTTGTGTTGCCCTTGAGACCAGTAGGCCAGCGGGGTCAAACCCGCCTCATTGAGCGCATCGAGCGTCTGAGTCTGAGCCTGGGTGCCATTGAACTCCAGGCTCAAGAGGGACACCTGATTGAGATTGGTCACCACAGGGGCGCTTGCGGCATCACTCTTGGGGGCTATCAGGGTAAAGTCGGTATGCGAGGCGTAGCTAGAACGCACCGCCAGGCTGACATCGGTATTAAATAACGGCTGCAGGGTACGGCAATGCAGTACCGGGGAGCCGAGCCGCGCCAGGCGGTCGGCCTCAGCCAGCGACATGCTACTCAGCAATTTGGCATCGGCAATCTTGTTGGGATCGGCATTGAACACCCCTTCAACATCTGTCCAGATAGTGACCCTGTCGATATCGGCCAGGCTGGCTATAAGAGTGGCACTGAAGTCGGAGCCGTTGCGACCGAGCAACAGAGTTTCGCCTTGGCTATTGGCGCAGATAAAGCCGGTGATCACCAGGCGCTCATCGGGATGCTCGGCCAGCAGCCGCTGCACCCTTTCACGGGACTCATCGAGGCGAATCCTGGGTACTGCGCCCTCATCGGCAATCAATAAACTGCGGGCATCCACATGGGAAGCGGCAACACCGGACTCCCGCAGCAGCGCCGCCATCAGTCTGGCCGACCAGCGTTCGCCGAAACCCACCACCTGATTGCATTGGTATTCGCTGAGTTCAGGCAAGGACAATAAACTGGCCAGTTGCGCCTTATCTGTAGACAGACGCTCCCGCAGTTGACGTGCCTGTTCATTGCCCAGCAGCTGTTCAATCAGATTCTGCTGATAACCGACAAGCACCTGTAGCTCTTCCTGCCACAGAGCGCCAGATTCCTTCAGGTTCAGCAGTTTATAGAGAAAATTGGTACTCTTGCCGGCAGCGGAAACCACCACAAGATCATCGGCATGACCATGGGTTAGCAAAATATGGGCGACCCGTCGGTAGCAATCGGCATCGGCGAGACTGGAACCGCCAAACTTATGTAGGTGACAACGTGCCATCTCAAGCTCCTTCAATTCAACAGTTTGCGGCTGCCGCCAATCCGGCGGCGATATCGTCCAGCAGATCCCGGCCATCTTCTATACCCACAGACAAGCGGATAAGCGTGTCTTTAATACCGGCTTCGGCGCGAGCCTCACTCGCCATGGCTCTGTGGGTCATGGTGGCGGGCACGGCCACCAGGCTCTCAACCCCTCCCAGGCTCTCGGCCACGGAAAACAGCTTGAGCGCGCCGAGGAAGGCAACCACCTGCGCCTCATCACCCTTGAGTTCAAAACTCAGCATAGCGCCAAAGCCACTCTGCTGCCTGGCGGCAATCTCATGACCTGGGTGACTCTTAAGCCCCGGATAGTAAACTTTGTCTACCACGGGACTCTGGCTCAGCAGCGCCACTATGCGCTCGGCATTGGCCTGATGCTCGCGGATCCTCAGCGCCAGAGTACGCAAGCCACGCAGGGTCAGGTAGCTGTCGAAGGCGCCACCGCTCAGCCCGAGCGTGTTGGACCACCAGTGCAATTGCTCTGCCAGTTCAGGATCTTTGGCAATCACGGCGCCGCCTACCACATCGCTGTGGCCATTGATGTATTTAGTGGTCGAGTGCACCACTATGTCGGCCCCCAACAGCAAAGGCTGTTGCAGCGCCGGCGATAAAAAGGTGTTGTCGACCACCACCAATGCCCCCTGCTGGTGGGCCGCCTCGGCAATGGCGGTAATATCCACTACCCGCAGCAGCGGATTGGATGGCGTCTCGAGCCACACCATGCGCGGCTTTTGCGCCAGGGCAGCGGCGAGTGCTTGCGGGTCGGTTTGATCCAAAACCTGCAAACGAAACTGGCCCTTGGCGGCCAGATTGGTGAACAGCCTATAGCTACCGCCATAACAGTCATGGGGCACCAACAAGAGGTCATCCGGCCCCAGCAGGTTGACTACCAGAGTAATGGCCGCCATACCGGTAGCGGTTATTGCCGCACTGCAGCCCTGCTCCAGCTCCCCCAAGGCATCCCCCAGAATGGAGCGGGTAGGATTACCCGAGCGGCTGTAATCAAAGGCTCTTGGCTGAGTGTGGCTATCAAAGGCATAGTTGGTCGACAGATAGATGGGTGGCACCACGGCCCCGTGCTGGCTGTCTGATTCGATGCCCTGCCGGACCGCTGTGGTTGCTAATCGCCGCTCTGTCATAATCGACTCCTGAATGCTGAAGTTCGACACCACAAAGATGTCTGGACGTCTAAATCTAACCAATGACCATCCAGCCGTCAATAGGCATCAAGACGTTTGGACGTCCAAATGTATGGATTTCTGTTCATATTGCACAGATTTTGCAGGCAATCATTTGACTGTATCCTGTAAGGGTTTAAAATCTGCTGCGAATTAGTGAGATCACAGGTGAATCAATGACTGAATGGAATGGCGAATACATCAGCCCTTATGCCGAACACGGCAAGAAGAATGAGCAAGTGAAAAAAATCACTGTCTCTATTCCGTTGAAGGTACTGAAAGTATTGACCGATGAGCGCACCCGGCGCCAGGTAAACAACCTGCGGCACGCCACAAACAGCGAACTGTTGTGCGAAGCCTTCCTGCATGCCTATACCGGCCAGCCACTGCCCAATGATGAGGATTTGTCCAAAGACAAACCAGACAGCATCCCGGAAGAAGCCAAACGCATGATGGATGCCATGGGCATTGAATGGGAAGACATGGAATAAGTGTCTTATTCCTCTGAATTATCTTATTGTTGAACAAGGATCGCTGCGCGATCCTTTTCTTTTGGGAGCTTGCGAATGCTGTCATTGATAGATCCCGTCACCCTGTTGCTGGCATCCCTGATCATATTTACCGGTGCCCTGACCCAGTCGCTGATAGGCTTTGGCCTGGCAGTGGTAGCCACTCCCTTATTGTATATCGTCGATCCGGAGCTGGTTCCCGCTCCTGTTATCGCCATGGGGTTTTCCATCGCCCTGCTGACACTGATACGCGAGCGCGGCCACCTGGAATTCAACGGCTTGCAATATGCCTTGCTGGGAAGGCTCCCCGGCGGCCTGATTGGTGCCACCCTGCTGTTGCTGGCACCGCAACCGATTATGGGCTTGACCATAGCCCTGATTGTGGCCGTAGCCGTATTCCTCAGCCTTAGAAAGTACAGCATCAAGATCAACCGCCTCAGCCTGTTTATTGCCGGGATATTTTCCGGGATATTCGGCACCGTGGCCGCCATAGGTGGACCGCCGATGGCTCTGCTGCTGGCGGGTAAGGATGCCAGTCAGTTCCGCGCAGCGCTGTCGGCCTTCTTTATCTTCAGCTCCTTGATAGCCTTGATTATTCTCGGCTGTTTTGGCCTCTTGACCTTGAGACACTTATGGCTGTCGCTGTTGCTGCTGCCTGCGGTATTTCTCGGTTTTCTGCTGGCTGGCCGCTTGGTGGGCCGGGTGGATAAAGAGAAGACCCGAGTTCTGACGCTGGCGCTGTGCGCCCTGAGCGCTCTGTTGCTGACCATCAAATCAAGCCTGGCGCTCATCAACGGTTAATTTTAGAAGTGATAGCTGGTTTGCAGCACGCCGCCTATGGCGTCATCGCTGCCAAACATGCCGGTGAGATCCAGCCGGAAACTGTTGCCTATGGCGAACCCTGTCCCGAGTGAATAAAGATCAGCGCTGTGATCATTGAGATCCTGGCGATAACCGAGCCGTAAAGCAACCCAGTCGGTAGGCCGGTATTCACCGCCTAAACGCCAATAGCGGCTGCCCTCAAGCTCGGCAAACTTGTCGTTGTCGGTAAGATCCAAGTCGCTGCTGAGTGAAAAGGCTGCCCAGTCATAGGCCACCCCGGCGGTAACCATAGGTTTCACCTGATAGGTAAGCTGCACGCCGCCGGCCTCTATGCTGCTTAAGTCCCGCTCGATAAGATTACGACCGCTGACACCGATAACCAAACCATCCAATGGCTGAAATGCCAGGCCAAGATCCAGGTTAAAGCCTGTGTCATCACTGCGATAATCATCATCATTGAAATCATCGGCATCGAAGTTGTTGGCGCTGACGGCATAGTTGAAACTATCCAGCCGTTGCAGCTTGGGAGTGACTCCCACTGTCACCGGCATATTGACGATAGATAGCGGATAGCTCACAGCCACCCCGAGCTCGGAAACCGCCCCGGCCACCACTCGCCCCTGGGAGGTCAAATCTTGGATTTCCGGCGGGTTATTGGGATCCAGATTATCCAGGGTATCAATATCCGCAGCGGCGATTTCGGCTATCCCCAGAGCATCGAGATAACTCTTGAACACAAAGGCATAGCTAAAACCATCCGAGGGCAGGACCAACGCCATATTGATACCGGCACTAACGTAAGCGCTATTGCCCTGCAGCGATTGCAAGTCACCACTGAGGCGCTTGCGGTAGTCATCGATAGCCGCTGTGTCGGCGGCGTCTATGGCATTGACCAGGGCGTCATAGTTATCCTGCAGGGCGTCAAACTTGTCGATCATCTGATCTTTATCGGCGCCATCGGCGCCTATGGTGGGAATGAGTAAACTGAAGTCACTGCTGCGGCGCGAAGGCAAAGCCAGCAGGGCCGGATTGGAAAAGGCCGCCGCCTCACGATTACCGGCCGCCACGGCAACCCCGCCCATGGCATCGGCGCGGGCCTCATAAACATCCTGCCCAGCCAACGCCAGCGTGCTGGCAAGCCCCGTCGTAAGCAGTGTCAACAGACTCAGTTTCATCTCATCACCCTCTTGCTTTTATCTGTAACCAGACGCAAGACGTTAGTTATATGGGTTAAAGATAGTCCAAATCTCAGTGGCACAATGGTATCAAGATACAAAAAAAGCCCGTACCAAATGATACGGGCTGAGGCTCAAACAGGTTCAGAAGTACTTGTTAACCAAGATAGCTCTGACCTGCATAGAGAATAAAGTGTCTAAGTGCCAGCACCCCGGTCAGACTACAGCAGGCTACCGCCAACATAGCGCCCTTGGTGTGACGGGTACTCGCAGGCAGCAACAACATTGAAAGCAGCGGGATACCAAAGCCGATACCCACAACCCCAATCCAGAACACGCTGGCCCAGACGCCACTTGTCAGTGATGCCAGCGCTGCCGCCGCTGCACCGCCCTTGAAATAGAGCGCGCAGAACAGCATGAACAGGAACAGGATTTCTGCCGCCATTATGGGCAATTCCAAACCGTGCATCCGTCCCAGCTGTGGGCAGTGCTTGTCTGTCTTGAACAGCAGCAGCGCCACTACCGCATTGGCGGCCGCACCGGCCGACAAGCCGGATACCAGGAACAGCGCCGGTAATACGGCAGTGTTCAGCATGGGGTAAGCGTTCATGGCGGAGATCAGGAAGCCTGTGTAAGCACCCACGACAATCGCCAGCACAAACAGCAGTACTTCCATAGTCTTGCGAAGGCCAGTCAGTGATTCTGCAATCCCTTTAAGAAAGCCCAGGCCCCAGTTACCGAGATCATCTTTCAGCACGACCAGCGCATAGGCAAAGGTCAGCGGAATATAGGCCAGCAGCGCCAACACCCCGATGGACATCACAGATGTCAGGTTGTAGTTGATCAGGATCAGCCAGAAGTGGAACGGCTTGGTCAGGTCAAACACCAGACACAGCATCCCCAGACAAATAGCCACTGGCGCTATCAAGGCTGCCGCCTTGAGAAGACCGCTGTCACCCTCTGTCTTGTTTTGCACCCAACGCAGCCCGATACCAATCAGCAGACTGCCTGCCGATAACCCAGCCAAGAAGAGGTAAACCGCAATGACCCAGTTCCAGGTTACAGGGTCGTATTGTGTCATATCGCCCCAAGTATTGTTCATGATTGGATCCCCCCTCTCTTGACAGGAATACGGTAGATTCTGGGCTTGGTACCCAGATGGGTCTTGTCCTGATAAGTCACGCGAGTGTTAAGCAGAGTCGCCACCTCGCTGCCGACCTCATTGGCATCACCGAACACCAGGGCATCGGTAGGACATACGGTCACACAGGCGGGTTGTTCGCCGCGCGCCAGTCGGGTGTCCTTACAGAAGTTGCACTTGTCGGCTACCTTGGTTTCCGGGTTCATAAAGCGCACTTTGTAGGGGCAGGCCGCCACACAGTACATACAGCCAACGCATTTATCTGCCTTGATGGAAATAATGCCGTCCTCGCCCACATAGGCCGCTCCGGTAGGACAGACCTTAACGCAAGGGGCATCTTCACACTGCTGACAGGAAACCCTGTGATACTTGAAGTGCAGATGCGGCGCATCCCCGAATGGACCTTCTACCCTTACCTGCAGGCGAGTTACGCTCTCAGGTACACCGTTTTCGCTGCGGCAGGCGACGTTACAGGCCTGACAGCCGATGCACTTATTCTCGTCGTGCACCATCACATATCTTTTAGTCATCTTCGCCTCCCCTTATGCCTTTTCCAGCTTCACACCTGTGGTGTGTACGTTCATACCGCACACAGGTGCAGTCACGTTGGGCAGCAGGTTGCCGCAATGCACACCCTTGCCGGTCGCCCGTGCCAGCTCCTTGTTCTTGGAACCAAAGCCCATGTAGGCGAATACAGTGTCGGGACGTATACCCTTGGTCACCAGCGCGTGGCCCTCTTCACTGCCGACACTGGACGTGAGACGAATGGCATCCCCATTCTCAATGCCATGCTTGGCGGCGGTGTCAGGGTGGATCCAGACGGCGTTGTCGGACATCAGGTTGGCCAGCATAGGCACATTGTGAGTTGCGCCATTGGTATGCACCGCCACCTTGCCCTGAATAAAGTAGAGCTCATCCGGCTGTTTCAGGGTCACTTCGCGATAAGCGATAGTGCCGCGTCCAGGCGCCATGCCTTCCACCTTGGCGGAGGTCAGTTCAATCTTGCCGCTGGGGGTCTTGAACTTAAGCGCGCTGCCGTAGGTACCATCTTCATCCATGGCTCTGGCGTTGGGGTAGGCGGCGACAAAGTCGGCCACCATCTTGGGTTCGCGCAGCATCAGCGGTTTGCCGTAGCTGACAAAGCCCTTGTCCTTGATGTGCTGTAGCAGCTGGGCGTCTTTATTCACCTGCAGGAATTGCAGGGTTTCCATGTTTTCCCAGGGATAGTACTGCTCCAGGCCCATCTCTATGCCCAGTTCACGGAAAATTTGCCAGGAAGGCTTGGCATCGCCAATCACATCCACCACTTGCTGACGCAGGTAGTAGGCCGGGTTCTTGCCGGACTTGTCGGCCACCTCTTCATCCCGCTCCAGATAAGTACACTCAGGCAGTATGATGTCGGCCCAGGCGGCGGTTTCACTGATGTAAACATCACAGGAAACCACAAACTCCATCTTCTTCAGGCTCTCAACCACCTTGGCGCGGTCAGTCATGGTCTGCATAGGGTTGGTACGGCTCATAACCCAGGCCCGCAGTTGGTAAGGCTTGGCTTCCAGGGTTGCATCTATGATTGACTGATAGATACCACCACCGGACCAGGCCATGGCAAACTGCTCATCCATCTGGTCGATACGTTTGGCTTGCGGCTTGGGCAGTTTAACGCCCGGCTTACCCAGCTCAGGAGCCACGGTCTCACCGGCAAACTTGTTGTAACCACCGGCCTTCTTACCCATGTAGAGACCACCCTTACGCTCCAGGTTACCGATCAGTACGTTGGCGGCATACAGTGCCCGGCGCATATCGAATTCTTCCGGAGTGAAGGTAGATCTGTGGCCAAAGTCGACCACGGCATGGGGCGCCGCGGCGGCATACTCGTGAGCAATACGGCGGATATCTGCGGCAGGTACGTCGGAAATTTTCTCAGCCCATTCGGGGGTGTAGGCCTTAACCTCAGCGGCAAACTCTTCAAAACCCACAACATAGCGCTCAATAAAGGCCTTGTCATAAAGGTTGTCGGCAATCAGCACATGGCACAGCGCCAGGGCTACGGCCACATCCGAACCGGGACGAATGGCATACCACTCATCGGCCTTGTCGGCCACCACAGAGAACCTGGGTTCAAACACCACCAACTTGGCGCCTTTGTCAGCCTGGGCCTTCATCATTCCCCGGGTTTCGGACATATTGATCCCCTCATAGAGGTTATGACCGAAGTTGATGATGTACTTGGAGTTGGAGAGATCCCGCTTCACCTTGGTACCGAACATCGCCTTGGCGGCAACCACATAACCGCCCGGGCAAGTGGTGTTATGGGTAAAGGAGTTGGGGCTGCCGTAAGCCTGACCCAAATAGAACAGGTGTCCGGACAGCGAACCTGACTTGGAGGAAAATGCCACGGCTTCAGGACCATGGTCGGCCTTGATTTGATTCAGCTTGGTAGCGATGGTTTGATAGGCTTCCTGCCAGCTGATTTCGGCCCACTTGCCTTCGCCGCGCTCACCGACACGCTTGAGTGGTTTGACAATCCTTTGTGGATCGTACAATAAACTGAGGCCGGCGCCGCCACGGGCACAGACCTTACCGCCGAATGATTTGGCTTCTTTATTGCCAGAAATAAAGACGTTTTTGCCATCGACTATCCGCGCCGAAATCGGGCAACGGGTCGAACACATCTCACACATACTGGCAATTTCAGTGGCACTGCCGGTCAGAGGGCTGCGCCCCAAAGCCGCCAGCGAACCGGGCAGAACTCCGGCCAGGGCACAAGTTGCCCCTCCGGCTCCAGCCCCTTTCAGAAAGGTGCGCCTATCAAGCTCTATCATGGTTTACCTCCATCCTCTCCCCTTGGGGAAAGGTCGCTCACACAGGTTATTGTTTGAATGGGATTCCGCTTGACTACAGCGGCTTGAGCTCATTGTTTACCCATTAAATTCCTGTGGGTATTGTGGTAAACCACATAGGGGGAGTGAGTGTGATCCATGCCCCGCAAAGATGCCGGAAAGGACATGAAAGTGTGAGGGTAATCCAGCCTCTAGCCGTTAAAAAAAAGCCACCACAAGCACCAAACCAGTTAACAAAAACCACTTTAGAGACAACAAATATTCACAACTGTTAAGCCGATCACGCTCATAAAATCAACCAAAACAACAGTGATGATTTCTGAGGAAAAAATAAAAACACAATAAAATTAAATAAATAAATACAAAAACGGTAAATCAATTAGATTTATTTCAATGATATTTTTATCAATTAGATTATTTTCATGAAGGTGATCTACTTCAAAGCTGATAAACCTCAGGATTGCTAAATTGACAACCGCAAGGACACATAAAATAACAGCCCATTAACGGAGCGGGCGGTCACCCAGAGGAATAGATGATGAACACCAGCAGCAAACTCGGCCTTCTGCTTTTAGCCTGTGCATTGGCCACAGGCGCCACCGCAGCCGACGGCGGCAACCCCAAGAAAGGCAAACACTTGTACAAAAAAGTCTGTAAAGAGTGTCACAGCAAAGCTGGCATAGGCGGCGAACTGACTCCCATGAGCAAGACCATGAGCCAATGGGACAGATTCTTCGCCAGAGACAAACACAAAGCCAAACCCGAGGCGTTTCAGCCTTTAACTGAGCAGGAACTCAAGGATATTCAACAGTTCCTGTACGACCATGCCGCCGACTCGGATCAACCCCAGACCTGCGGTTGATCCGAGCGCATAGGCGCCAATCACTTAACTAAATTTACGGCTTGCAAGCCAAGTATGGGGTTACCCCAGGGCCGCTTGCTGCCTGAAAATGACCGGCAAGGCCGGTCAGGAGAATCAACTATGCGTACTCTTATCGCACTGGCGGTGGCCCAGGCACTGGGTTTGGCTCTGCTCGGCAGCCCCCAGCTTCAGGCCGGGGAACTGGATGACAGCACCAAGATCCACGAGCTTAAACAGCAACTGCAGGAGATCACCGAAGAGCTGGATATACTCAACAGCCGGGTGGACAAGACAGAGCGGCACACGGCGCTCGATCGACTGGAGATCAGCGGCGACTTTCGCACCCGAGCCCACTCGCTGCACTATGGCAATGTCACCTGGCATCCGGCGATCAAGATGGACTTCAACGACTTCGGCGCCAAAGCCATGGCCGGCGAACTGGGCAACCCCATGGATCCCACCTCGCCCCTTGGCAAGATGATGGCCGCCAACCCTGAGCTGGCCAACGCCTTTGCCCAGGGACAACTGCAGGGCGTTATGCCCTATGTGCTGGCGCCTTATCGCAGTGGCGACATAGACAATGACATCTTCTACACCACTCGGCTGCGGCTCGATCTCAAGGCCAAGGTGTGGGACAACGTCAGCTTTGCCGGACGCCTGACCATGTTCAAGGACTGGGGCGATTCCACCGGTGTGCAGGTGTTTGATTCCTGGCGTTCCTTCACCATGGACGGCACCAACTCAGGCAACCCCAGTGGCGACTGGCTGCGGGTCGAGCGCGCCTACTTTGACTGGAAAAACATCGGCGGCAGCGAGTTTTATCTGTCTGTCGGCCGTCGCCCCTCCACCTATGGTCCGCCGAGCCACTACCGGGAAAATGAAAAACGTGGCGGCACCCCTTCCGGGCACCTGGTCAACTTCAACTTTGACGGCGCCACTCTGGGCTACAAGCTTGGAGAGCTCACCGGGATAGAAGGCCAAGTGGTGCGTTTCTGTTACGGTCAGGGCTTTGAGTCCCAATGGGGCAATGGCGAGCTCTATGGCGATACCGTCAGCAAGGACACCCATCTGGGCGGTTTCAACATTGATGTGATCAACGACGGTAACCACTTCCTGCAGCTGACCCTGTTTGCCGCGCGGGATATCAACGACGGTTTCAAGGGCACCATGGCCTTCCCCAACGAGTTGGCCGGGATTTTCGCCCCCACCCTCTACAGCGATCTGCAGAAATTCGACAACTTCAACTTTGTTACCCGGGTGCAACCCAGCGGGGTCATAGGCGACATGTACCTGGGCGGCCTGGGCTATGCCTATGAGTCCGATGACGATCTCAAGCTGTTTGCCTCCTTCGGCTGGACCCGCGGCGAGAGCAACGGCAACGCCGGCATGTTCGGCGGCATGTTGACCGACGCCGTGTTCCAGGCAGAGCTCAACAGCAGTGGCGATGAACTGCTGCTGGTGCCATCCAGCGCCGAGTCCGATACCTCCCACGATGGTTACGGCATCTATATCGGCATGCAGATCCCGGCGCCTTACGGCAAGTTCGGTCTGGAATACAACTATGGCTCCAAGTACTGGACGCCCTTCACCCAGGCCCAGGACGACCCGGTCGGCAGCAAGCTGGCCACCCGCGGCCATGTGGCCGAGGCCTACTACATCTTCGACATCAACCCCAGGATGTTTATCAAGCTGGCGGGGCTCTACTACGACTATGAATACACAGGTTCGGGCACGCCCGTGGGTGCACCTGTAAAGGTGGATGAAGTGCTGGACGGCAACGCCTATTCGCTATTGCCCGTGGTGGATACGGCGCTGGATATCAACGCCTCACTGACAGTGAATTTCTAGGGAGGAACACAGATGAAAACATTTTATCTGCCATTTATAGCCACGGCACTCTGGCTCGGCCTCCTGAGCCCAGCCCAGGCCAGCGGCCCCCACAAAGAGGTGCTCAAGGGCCCTTTCAACACAGGCTCGGAAGTGACCCAGGCCTGTCTTGAGTGCCATGAAAAAGACGCCGATGACTTTATGCTGTCATCCCACTGGACCTGGGAGCTGGAGCAGGAACTGCCCGGACGCACAGTCAAACGGGGCAAGAAAAACTCCATCAACAACTTCTGTGTTTCCATTGCCGGTAACGAACCTCGCTGTACCGGCTGCCATGCCGGTTACGGCTGGAAAGACAACAGCTTCGACTTCAAGGACAAGACCAAGGTGGACTGCCTGGTGTGCCATGACACCACGGGTACCTATGTTAAAGATCCTGTCGCGGCCGGAGAGGTATTCAAGACAGTGGATCTGCTGCGGGTCGCCCAGAATGTCGGCAAGCCGGTGCGGGATAACTGCGGCAGCTGCCACTTCTACGGTGGCGGCGGAGATGCGGTCAAGCATGGCGATCTCGACTCTTCCATGGCCTACCCGGATAAGGCCACGGATGTGCATATGGACAGCGATGGCAATGACTTCCAGTGTCAGGAATGCCACACCACCCAGAAGCATATGATCAGCGGTAACGCCATGGGTGTGTCCCCCGGCGGTGAAGATCATATCGGCTGTGACAATTGCCACGACAGTGCACCACACGGCAACAAACAGCTGAACAAGCACGCGGCGATCGTGGCCTGTCAGACCTGCCACATTCCCTTCTTTGCCCGCCATGAACCCACCAAGCTGCACTGGGACTGGTCAACTGCCGGTGAAGACAGGGAAGAGAGCCTGGATCAATATGGTCGTCACAGCTACGCCAAGAAAAAGGGCAGCTTCGTTTGGGGCAAGATGGTCAAGCCCAGCTACGCCTGGTACAACGGCCGTGCCGATGCCTATATGGCCGGTGACAAGATGGATCCCGAGCAGGTCACCCGTCTGACCTTCCCCCTGGGTGACATTCAGGATCCCAAGGCGAAGATCTACCCCTTCAAGGTGCACACAGGCAAGCAGGTGTACGACAAGGTCAACAAGGTGCTGCTCAATCCCAAGACCTATGGCAAGGGCGGTTTCTGGTCTGAGTTTGACTGGGATAAGGCGATTCGCTTAGGGATGGCCGCCAGCGAGCCCATGCAGGCCAAGGGCATCAGCTATAGCGGTCAGTACGGCTTTGCTCAAACCGAAATGTGGTGGCGCATCAACCACATGGTCTCGCCCAAGAGTGAAGCGCTCAAGTGCGCCGACTGCCACAATGGCGGTGACCGCCTCGACTGGCAGGCGCTGGGCTATGAGGGCGACCCCATGAAGCACAAAGGCGGCGTCCGCCACGCCCGCTGATCCGATTCAGGCAAGCCCTGAAGACCGGCTCCCGCATCTCCCTGCCTCCCGGGAGCCGGTCACTCTCATCTGTTACTCTCTCATCTGTTACTCTCTCATCTGGTACTCTCCAAACGAGATGCCACTTATCCCTAAAAAAGACATTTAGACCCAGAATCGGGCCAAAGTGTCCAAGCGGCACTACACTGAATTAGACTATGACGGTAAATTCGGGTCATTGATGATGCAACTCCCTACAAAAAATGGCATTTTTCTTGCGTTGTCTGGGCATCCTTTTCTGTGGCAAGTGCAATGACAACAAACGGCAAGACTTTTTCCTCATTAAACCGCTCCCTGGGTGAGCTCAGCGGCGCCTTTGCCGATCTGGGAACCTTTCTTCCTCTGGTGCTTGGGCTGATCGCCCTGAATCAGTTTTCTCCCCAAGGCATTTTTCTCGGTTTCGGTCTCTTTGCCCTGGCCACCGCCCTGTTTTATCGCCGCCCCATTCCCGTGCAACCCATGAAGGTGATTGCCGCCCTGGTCATCGCCCAGGGGCTGACACCCGGCATGATGCAAGCCAGCGCCATGCTGATGGGAGTAATACTGCTGGTACTGGCGGCCTCCGGCGCCATCAGTTGGCTGTCGCGGCAAATATCCCAGGCTGTCAGTGTCGGTATCCAACTGGCCATAGGGCTGCAGCTGTTGTGGATGGGTTTCAAGATGATGGCCGACGAGCCTGTGCTGGGATTCGGCGCCTTCGCACTGATTTTCTTTGCCCGCTTTATCCCGCTGCGCTATCTGGCCATGCCCTTGGTGATTGCCCTCGGCATGCTGTGGCAATACCAGCAAGGCGGCAGCGACAGCAGCTTTGTGTTCAACAACACGCCTTGGCACTTGAGCTGGCCCGAGTTAAATGACTGGGGCGCCGCGGCGACCCTGTTGGTGCTGCCGCAACTGGCGTTGACTTTGACCAATGCCGTTATCGCCACCTCAGTAATGGCCAAAGAGAAGTTCCCCGAAGACAGCAAGCGTTTCAGCCCCAAGGCCTTTGCTACCAGCTCTGGCCTGGCCAATCTGCTGCTGAGCCCCTTCGGTGCTTCGGCCATGTGCCACGGTGCCGGTGGGTTGGCGGTGCAATACCATTTCGGTGCCCGCCACCTATGGGCGCCGCTGATCTTCGGCGGCAGTTGCCTGCTAATAGCCCTCTCCTGGGGGGAAAACGTGGCCTGGCTGCTGAGCCTTATTCCGCTGGCTATTCTCGGTAGTCTGCTGTCCACCGCCGGCTTGCAGTTGGCCTGGTCCAAACGCCTCTTGGACGGCAAGCCTTTCTGTATCTTTGTTATCCTGGCGACCGCTGTGGTGAGCCTGGCCGTCAATGCCGCCGCCGGTCTGGCTGTAGGTGTGGTGCTGGAATTCGGCCGCCGTCAGTGGCAAACCCTTGGGGCACTGAGATAAAGCGGACACCCCAGAATTGAATCAAGGATGATCATTCATCCCGGGATGGAGCCCCCATAGGCAACCACACCCGCACTCGGCAGCCGCGGCACTCGCGGCGGTTTTCCAGCTCCAGATGACCATTATGCTGGGTCACCACGTCGCGGCAGATAGCCAATCCCAGCCCCAATCCATCCTCCTTGGTGGTGGCGAAAGACAGCATTAATTCAGCCGCCGAGGCGCTCAACCCCGTGCCTGTATCCAAGAGTTCCAGCAGCAGCCACTCTCCCTTGGTCCCGGCGGAAGGGGGCTCGGCCTGATAGTCGAGTTTGAGTTGGATCTCCCGTTTACCCGATACCGCATCCAGGGCATCCATGGCATTTTTCAGCAGGTTAACCAGCATCTGACTCAGCCCCACTGCATCCCCCAGCAATGGCCGCTCCGGCCCGCGACGACTTATTTTGAGCTCGACGCCCTGCTGCTCCATCGGCCGCTGAAACAGCGCCAGTGCATCCCTGAGCAGCGATTCTATCACCACAGGCTCAGATTCGGCCCGGCGCCGACGCAACAAGCCGCGAATACGATGCACCACGGCCCCAGCACGGATAGACTGATTATTGATCTTGGTCAGCACCTCACGCATGGCATCGGCGCGCTCGCCACAGCCCTCGGCGGCGCGCTGCTCCAGCACCATCATGGCGCCCTCACTGTATTGGGTAATGGCGGCAATCGGCTGGTTGAGCTCATGCGCCAGCCCAGCGCCAATTTCGCCCAGAATAGCGGCACTCTGCATTCGTTCCAGTTGCAACTCTTTATCCCGCAGCTGTCGCTCTGTTGCCAGTAAGAATTCGCTCTTCTGGCGGAACTTGTACTCCAGCCACAGGTGGTAGAGAGTGGAGATCAGGAACAGTAACAGCAGCGCTCCGCCCCACTCCTTGTTCTTGCGTACCCAGTCGATGGCAGCTTCATACAAAGGGGGAGGGCCGCCGTGGAGATCCAGCTCCTCATACAGCTTGATCACCTTGAGCTGACTGATAGGAGCTGTCCAGCCCATGGTGTCGGCCTTTATCGCCGCTTCAGAGTCGGAAGGCAAGTCGAACAGCGCCCGGGTCACCGACTGGGTGATATGGCTGGGCACCAAGTCAGAGGCGGCAAATGACCAGTTGGGATAGAGGGCACTGCTGGTTTCACAATCATAGCCCTCTGGCTTGACGCCGTTGATCACCCGATAGTCCTGACGTTGCACCAAGCCGGTATCCACCATCTCCTCAAGGGTACAGAAGGGAGTAATGGCGGCATCGACAGTGCGGTCACGCACCTGGTAAACCAGAGGCTCCAGCGGAAACCCCAAAAAACGCACTTCGCCGAAAAAACGCTTGGCAGCAAAGCCACGCTTGTTGAGCAAGCCTACTGTCGCCTGATATCCCCCCAGCGCCTGAGGATCGCTGGCCACCACAGTAGCACCACGCAGCTCCTCAATATTGCGCACCGGGCTGTCGGCCCGCACTATGATCGCCGAACTGATGGCAAAGGTGGTGCCCTGATGTTTGCGACTGCGCATGGTTGCCAGCCAGGATAGAGGCAGCTTGCTGCTGAGGCTAAGGTATTGCCCCGGGTTGGTCACAATGAAGTGGATCCTGTGCTCCAGCAGTTGCTGGCTCATTTGATCAAAGGTCAGCGGTTCGACCTCGAAGCGATTTCCAGGAAGTTCTTGACTGAGATATTGCATCATGGGGCGCCATCTCTCTTTTGCCTGGGCAACCCCGTGATTGGCCAGCACCCCGACCCGAAAAACGGCCTCTATGGGCTCGTCACCCATTTCGGCATCGGTCGCCGGTTCATACAGTTGCGCAAAAGCCGAAGCACACCCGGCCCCCAACAACAGTATCAAGATTAATATTTTGGCCATTCCAACTCCCCTTTCATCCATCAAGATAAGCTAATACAGACAGCAAAAAAATAACTTGATGGAGGGCAAATGTCGGCCAACACCTCAGTGATCTGGCTCTAAAAGCCAACAACCGGGTTTGAGCCCAGTCGCGACAAAGATTAGGATTGGCTTATTCACCCGAGAGAGGCAAGTATGTGACTGACACAACGCTTTATTTGGTGGACGACGATGCCGCCGTCCGGGATTCACTCGGCTTTATGTTGAGCCAGTTCGGTTACCGGCTGCAAGCCTTTGACAGCGGCCAGGCATTTCTCCAGGCCGCCGAGTTGGAGGCGCCTGGCTGCGTGATCCTCGACAGCCGCATGCCGGAACTCACTGGCCAGCAGGTACAGCAGAGATTACTGGAGGCCAACAGTCCCTTGGGGATCATCTTTCTTACCGGCCATGGCGATTTGCCGATGGCCGTTGACGCCTTTCGTCAGGGAGCCTGCGACTTTTTCCAGAAACCCGTTGCCGGCAAGGCGCTGGCCGCCGCCATCGAAAAAGCCTTCGACTACAGCCTCAAGACCCATGAACAGCAGCAACTGCAGCAGAAATACGCCACCCTGACCGAGCGGGAGCAGCAGGTATTGCAGCTGCTGGTACAGGGAATGACCAATAAACAGATGTCCGAAGCTCTCTATCTGTCGCTGCGAACCATAGAAGTACATCGCGCCAAGATCATGAAAAAGCTTGGTGTTCACAGTATTGCCGAACTGATTAAGTTCACGCCCTTGGTTTGACCCTCTCCCGGGTGCGACAGCTTGTCGCACTTTGGTTGTTTAGCTTTGCCCCGCCCGTGCACAAGACCCAGAATGGGTCACCCAAAACAACCAAAATCAATAAGATATGCGCTTTTCACCTTCTCCTCTCACTCTGGCTTTACTGCCTATAATCGGTCTGATCACTGCCGCAAAGGCCAGTGATTCTCCCATGGAAGTGCTGGTGGTACGCGGCAGTGTACAAAGCAGCGTGTTGCAAACCTCGCCCGAGGCCACAGCGCCCAAGGCCGATATCAGTGGCCTGCTCAAGTCGCTGCCCGGTGCCAACGTCAACAGTAACGGTCCACTAACCGGCATAGCCCAGTATCGTGGTCTCTTTGGCGATAGAGTCGAAACCCAGGTCGGCGGCATGAGCATGGCCGGTGCTGGTCCCAACGCCATGGATACACCCTTGAGTTATGCCGTGCCAGTGATCACTGAGCAGTTAGAGCTGGATCGCGGCATAGCCCCGGTCGCCAGCGGCGTCGATACCCTGGGTGGCAGCATCCGAGTAGTGGAGTCCCAGGCGCGTTTCGATGAAGTCAGTGGCCTGGTCAGCGGCCAATACCAGCATAATGGCGAGCAGAGCCGCATCGGCGTCAAGAGCAATTTCGGCGGCGAGCGTCAGGCACTCATGCTGTATGGCGACTTGTTCAAGGGCAATGATGTGCCCGAGAGCGGCGATAACCACCGACTGCTGCCAGGGGTCTACGACAAGCAGGTGTTCGGTGGTGAATACAGGTTCAACCTGGCCGACAGCAACGCCGATGATGAGTCGATAGCCTTCTCATTCCAGCATCTGGAAACCACAGATGCCGCCACCCCGGCGCTGCCGATGGATATCGACTATATCCGCACCGACAGATTCAAGCTCAGTGGTGAGCACCTGCTGGCCGATTGGCAAACGCGCTGGCATCTGGGCTACAGCGATGCCCGCCACGGCATGGACAACTTCAGCCTACGGATGAAAATGCCTACCATGGCACCGCGCTACACCATAGCCGACTCCAAGAGTTTCGACGGCCATTGGCAAATGGCGAAAGACAGCTGGGAATTTGGCTTGGATTGGCGCCATGCCGAACACGACACTGTGGTGACAGACCCCAGCAACAGCAAGTTCCGGGTAGATAACTTCAACGGTGTCAACGACAGTGTTTACAGCCTCTACGCCCAATGGCAGCAGGATTTTGGCCGTTGGAGCTGGCAACTGGGCAGCCGGGTGAAGCACTACAGGTTTGATGCCGATCCCGTGAGTCACTCTATGGCGGCGATGAAACCGGCAATCAAGACCCTGATGGACAGATTCAATCAGGCCGATCGCAGCCAAAACGATACCGGGCTGGACTTGGTGATCAACGGCCGCTTCGAAATCGACAGTGAGTTGGATGCCATAATCGGCCTGGCGCGCAAACAGGCCAGTGCCAGCTATCAACAGCGCTATCTCTGGGTGCCGATGCAGTCCACCGGTGGCCTGGCCGATGGCCGCACCTATGTAGGCCAGATGGACTTGGATCTGGAAACCGCCTGGCAACTGGAGCTGGGGCTGGATTTACACCGTCAGGATTTCAACCTGACCCCTAGGGTATTTGTCCAAAGGATAGACAACTATATTCAGGGCCTGCCCACGGATGATCCCGCCGTTATCGCCGCCGGCGATGCCAACACCTTGGTGTTCAGCAATACCGACGCCCTGCTCTACGGCATGGATGTCAACGCCCACTGGCAGTTGCATGAACAGTGGAGCCTGGATCTGCAGGCGGCCTATACCTATGGTGAGCGCCGCGACGTGGAAGACAAGCTATACCGTATCGCCCCACCCAACCTGACTCTGGGACTCAACTGGGATCAGGGCAGCTGGTTTGCCCGCCTCGAGACAGTAGCGGTTGCCGCCCAGGATAAGGTCTCGGCCACTCAGCTGGAGCAGGAAACTGCAGGCTATGGCTTGGTGAATCTGGCGGCCGGTTACCGCGGTGACAGCTTTATGCTCAAGGCCGGGGTCGATAACCTGCTAGACAGAGAATATGTCGATCATCTCGCCGGTTATAACCGGGTAATGGGCGGTGATATCGCCGTCGGCGAGCGCTTGCCACAACCCGGTCTCAACGCCTGGGTCATGGGCGAGTACCGTTTTTAAGGGCGCCCCGGTTGCCCGCTTAAGGGTTCATCCTCACCGTGCTCCCGCAAGCCGTTGAGACTTCCACTGCAATTGAACCTGCCCCGGCCTTTTCTCGTCTCGAAAGGCCGGGATTTTTTTAAGCAACAGGTTTCTTGGCCAGCTTGCGTTGCAAAGTGCGGCGATGCATTCCCAACTGGCGGGCGGTGGCCGAGACATTGCCCTTGTTGGCATTGAGTACCTGCTGAATATGTTCCCACTCCAAGCGCTTGGGGTGCAACGGGGTTTCATCAGGCAAGGATGAAGCCGTGTGGGATTTAGGCTCGACTTTGAGTGCCGCCAGCAGTGTCTGGGTGTCGGCCGGCTTGGCCAGGTAGTTATCTGCCCCCAGTTTCACCGCCTCCACCGCAGTGGCTATGCTGGCAAAGCCCGTAAGCAACACAATACAGGCCTTGGGCAGGCTGGCTCGCAGCGGCACTATCAGATTAAGGCCGTTGCTTTGCGCCAATTTCATATCCAGCAGCACATGGCTCGGCTGCCAACTGCGGGCGCTGAGCAGTGCTTGGCTGGCATCTTCGGCATAGCAGCACTCGAAATCGTGCCGCTGCATACGCCGTTTCAGAATGGCCGCCAGCGCCAGGTCATCTTCGACTATCAATAGCCGCTTCATGCCGCATCTCCTTTACTGGCAGAAACCGGCAATAAGGGCAGACTGATACGCGCTTCACAGCCCTGTGGGCCGTTGTGCAGCACCAGCTCACCCCCCAGCCTTTCCAGACTGGCGTGACTCAAGAGCACTGCAACCCCCATGCCGGTGCGGCTCGCCACCGGCATCAGCCCAAGCTCACCCAAGAGATGTGCCTCTATGCCGCGGCCATAATCCTTGATGTTAATTTCAAGCCGAGTATCACCGAGCGAATCGAAGCCGATTTCAACCTTGGGCTCGCCTGTATTGTTGAGGCTGGCCTTGGCGGCGTTATCCACCAGCGCCAGCAGTGCCGGCAACAAACTGGCATCTGTGATAATTTCACGATCAGTCAGGCCTGCGGGCAAGGTGAGGCTGAAATCCACCTCGGGCATCAACAGCATGAGTTGCTGGCGCATATTTTGCCCCAGAGCCGCCAGGGTCACAGCCTGACGGCGGCGCTCACGAATCGATTCGGTGGCATTCCGCAGTTCATTGAGTGTGACTTCACAGCGGGACAGCGCCTGGCTCATTTGCACCTGCGCCTCGGCATCCAGGCCCTCTTCCATGGCTTCATCCAGCAGTAACCTCAGGCTCGCTAGCGGCGTTGCCAACTGGTGTGCCATCTGCGCCGAAGCTGTGCCCAACGCCAACAGTTGTTCCTGCCGCAACTGATTTTCCCTCAGCCAACCAAGCTCGGTATCCTGGCGCCGCAGACGACGGCTTATCAGAGCGACACTGGTGGTCAACACCAGTGCCGATACCACAAAGTTGAGCCACATCCCCAGGAAGTGTGAACTCATATCCATGCCGTGATGGCGAATATGACCTTCCGGCAAGCTTAAGATCATCAAGCTGTAGGCCAGGGTCGACAACGCCGCCAGGCTCCAACTGCCCCAGGCGGGCAAGGTGACCGCCGCCAGCGCAATCGGCACCAACAGCAGCGAAATAAAGGCATTGGTAGCACCACCGGAAAACCATAGCCAGGAGATCCAGAACAGGGTGTCCAGTAACAGGGCGATAAAGATACCGGCACTCTGGCGATAGAGGGGATGACGAAGCCACAGGGTCAAGGCCAGATAGGCGCTTTCCAGCCCAAACACCCACCACAAGGGTTCAGGTTGCAGCGTCAAGCCAAAGGCGTCACTGCCGAGCAGGGTCAGCCCCAGTTGCAGCAGCAAACCCAAAACTCGCAGCAACGCCAGTTGATCGGCCGCCGCCAAGCCACCGGTTCGGCCAAATAAGCCATTCATTCCTATCGGGGTGCTTTTCATCCGTTTATCATCCGAAAACCTGCAAAGGCATTGAATCGGCAGGTATACCAAGTTGGCTATGGCATTAGGAGGCTCTGGAGTGTCAATGTCTGCCGTCGATGCCTCGGCACAGCCGCTTTACATCATTAACAAGGCTTCACATTTTAGGGGCTTTTCAAAGCCAAAGCACTTGTTTAACCTGTGGATTCACCTTTTTTCATTCCTGAGAGGCTGCGAAATTCGCCGATGACCACTTCCTCTTCCTTGCCGCTGATCCTGACCGGCCCGATATTGCGCCACTGCGACCGGGACCATTTCACCCTCTGGTGGGTCAGCAGCAAGCCGCTGAGCCCGCAACTGACGCTTAAGTTGAGTCACAAGTCGGCGCCCTTGCCGCTGAATGAAGAGCAAGTGCACAAAGTACAACTGGGTGAACATGCCTGGCAGTATCTGCTGCACCTGGAGGTTCCCGGATTGCTGCCCCAAGGGCAAGCCGTGGGTTACAGCCTGGAAGATGCCGATGGTCAGTCGCTGTTCGCCGGTATCGAAGGCCTATGTTATCCGGGCAAAGCCTCTCCCGAACTGGTGCTGCAGCCCAGGCTGGATCGTTTGCTGCACGGCTCCTGTCGCAACCCGCATCATCACAGCGGCGATGCACTGGTGGCGGCCGATACTCAGCTGGAACAGAACAATGCCCCGGCCGAGCGCCCGGCGCTGTTGATGCTAAGCGGCGATCAGCTCTATGTCGATGATGTGGCCGGCCCCACCCTGGTGGCCATTGCCCAGGTAATCGCGCTGCTGGGACTGAAACAGGAAAGCTTTAGCGACGCTCCGCTCAAGGACTCGGCGCAGATAGACTATGGCCCAGACTCCCTCTACCTGCGGCCGAAACAACTCTTGCCCCGAACCCAGTATCCGGCCAAGACTGCGCTCTGGCACTGGTATATCAACCACCCCATATTCACCTCCTCGATGGCAGAAAACCATCTGCTGAGCTTCGCCGAAGTTACTGCCCTGTATCTTTTAATCTGGTCGCCGGAACTGTGGCAGCAACTGGAACTGCCGCAACAGTTGCCCGGGCTGAACGGTAAACGGGCACAGGAGTGGCAGAACCAGTGGCAACACTTATTGGAGTTCAAGGCGGGCCTTGGCAAGGTTAGGCGCCTTTTGGCGCATCTGCCCACCTATATGATTTTCGATGATCATGACATTACCGACGACTGGAACCTGACGGCCCGCTGGGAAGAGGCCGCCTATAGTCACGCCTTCTCCAAGCGCATCATAGGCAATGCCTTGCTGGGGTACACCCTGTTTCAAGCTCTCGGCAATCAACCCAAGAGGTTTACCGACTTTTTCGAAGATCTGAGCGGCCTCTATCTGGCCGACAGCGAGCGCCAGGATGCCCTGATAGACAAGCTGCTCAAGTGTGAGAACTGGCACTACACCCTGGATACTCACCCCAGAATGGTAGTACTGGATACCCGTACCCGCCGCTGGCGCAGCGAATCCAACCTGGCCAAGCCTTCCGGACTGATGGACTGGGAGGCGCTGATGGATCTACAACAGGCGCTGCTGGGGCAGGATAAGGTCATCATAGTGTCGGCGGCGCCGATTTTCGGGGTCAAGCTAATTGAGGCTGTGCAGCGCACGGCCACTCTCATCGGTGCTTCGCTGCTGGTGGACGCCGAAAACTGGATGGCACACCCCGGCGCCGCCAACGCCCTGCTGTCGATCTTCATGCACAGACGTACCCCGCAGGAGTTTGTGATCCTCTCCGGCGATGTGCACTACTCCTTTGCTTATGACATAGGGATCCGCTTTCGCCGTGCCAGTCCCAACATCTACCAGATCACCGCCAGCGGCATCAAAAATCAGTTCCCGGAAAAGCTGCTGCCTGTGTTTGATAAGCTCAACGGTTGGCTCTATGGGCATTTCTCGCCGCTCAATCTGCTGACCAAACGCAAACGCATGTCGATCCGCGGCCGCCGCCCCAATGGAGCCCCCAGCAAGCGCCTGGTCAACCAAAGCGGTATCGGCCTTCTGGAACTGGCAGAAAACGGCGCCCCCAAGCGGATAGCCGTACTGCACGCCGATATGAGCCTGACCGAGTTTCAAGCCCCCAAAGACAGTCGCGACTGAATCCCGGGGAGCGGATTTTGATCAGCCCGGCTTGGTGACAAGCCGGCTCAGGTTATAATGCAGGCATTCATCCCGGCTCAGACTCACGATGCAATACCGACATATAGACTCATCCAGACATCTAGAACTGCGCGAATTTTATATAGATAGCGTGCTTTTGGTGCGTCTGTACTCGGGTCGTGGCTGGGTCAGTATCAATGGTGAACGACTGAACGTAAACCAGGATACTCTGCTGATCATTCCCCGTTTTGCCCATATCTCCTGTCATATAGAAGCGGCGCAGCAACCGCTGACGGTGCAAACGCTGACGCTGGATGAAGCTTTGCTGGCAGAGTTGGCCGTCGACTATCTGCCGGGCCAGTGTCAGATAGATGGCCACAATCGCCGCTACGCCCTGAATACGCCGGATGCTGCCAGGGACAACTTTGAACTGCTGCGGCTCACCCATGAACTGGTGAGCCAAACACCTCAAGCTCCCTGCCTGCTGCGCCAATGTCAGTACTTTATCCTCAAGGCGATACTGGCCGCCGGAGTCGATCTGTTCAATACCCTCAGAGTCAAATATGACGAACCCAGGGAAAGGGCGCTGGCACGCCTGATCATGACAGATCCCGGCCATAAATGGACCCTGGAACAAGTCGCCGCCCGTCTGTATACCAGCCCGGCCACGCTCAGGCGTCATCTGCAACAGGAAGGCTACAGTTTCAGTAAATTATTGCTGGAAGTGCGCATGGGGGTAGCTCTCAACTATCTGACCTTCACCGACTTCCCGGTCAGTCGGGTCTGCAAGCTGTCCGGATTTCACAGCCCGGCCTATTTTTGCGACAAGTTCAAGCAGCATCAGGGAATGACACCGCTGCAGTTTCGCAGCCATTCCCGCAGCGGCAACGACATTCTGGCACTGTTTGCCCTCAAGGATAGCGGCTCACCTGGACACAGACGCCCATCGCTGGTGCTGGCGAAAACTCCGGAAACAACAACTGCGAAATAAAATGAGCAGATAACGAAATGAATTCGCTTGGGCGACTCTTGTCGCCATGCTTGACTGCCCCTATGATCTCAGGCGTCCGTCGACCTTTCTCTCTTCGCCCTACCGCGTAGTTTTCTGCGGTGCATCCAGGGCGTGGTCGACGCCGAACTGATCAAAATCGAGTCCAACTTTCAAACAACTAAATGCCTTTTGACAATTCCAGGGCAGGGGTAAGTGTGTCTGTAATTCCTGTAACGCATGCCAACTGGCGTGCCCGACTCTATCTGCGCTATGGCCCCAGACGGGGGCAAACCCGGCTGCTGCAAAGGGAACAGTTTGGTCCCTTGCTGGTGCAACGCCCGTTTCAGGCCGAAGCCGGAGTCTGCCACACCTATCTGTTACATCCACCGGGCGGTGTAGTCGGCGGCGACCAGCTGCAGATCATTATCGCCGCCGACAGCGGTGCCCACAGTCTGGTAACCACTCCGGGCGCCGGTAAGTTTTACCGCAGCGGCGGCCAATACGCGGCTCAGCAACTGCAACTGCAAGTGGCCGATGGCGCCCTGCTGGAATGGCTGCCCCAGGAAACCCTGTTTTTCCCCGGCGCCTGTGCCCGCCTGGAAACCCGCATAGAGCTGGTCACAGGTGCACGCTTCATCGGCTGGGAGATGCTCTGCTTCGGTCGCCCTGTGCTCAAGGAGCGCTTCAGCCATGGCGATATCCGCGGCCGCAGTCAAATTTATCTGGATGGCGAGCTGCGCCTGTCTGAAGGCCTGTTTGTGCAGCAGGCCGGCAACCCTGAGCAGTTGGCAGGATTACAAACCTATCCCATGCAGGGCAACTGCTACGTTTTCCCCGCCGATGCGCAGTTACTGGCGTTGGTACGCCAGGCATTGACTGCCTTCGCCGCAGACACAAGCGATTTTGAATACGGTGCCACCCTGGTAGACGGCATTCTTTGTATCCGTTTGCTGGGACACCAAACCGAAGTGCTGATGACGGCCTTGATTGCCGTCTGGCAACAGATCCACCAACACTGGCACGGACGTCTGCCGCAGCCGCCAAGGATTTGGGCGACCTGATAGCGAGACCAGAAGATGGAATTGACCCCAAGAGAAAAAGACAAACTGTTGTTGTTCACCGCCGGGCTGGTGGCCGAACGTCGCCGGGCCCGAGGCCTGAAGCTGAACTACCCGGAAGCGGTAGCCCTGATCTCCTGTGAAATCATGGAGCGGGCCCGCGACGGCAAGACGGTGGCCGAATTGATGAACTACGGCCGCACCATACTCAGTGCCGAGGATGTGATGGAAGGCGTCCCCGAGATGATCAGCGACATTCAGGTGGAATGCACCTTCCCCGACGGCACCAAGTTGGTGTCGATCCACGAACCGATAATCTGATTGGAGGCAGCGGATGATCCCGGGCGAATACCGCCTCAATGAGGCACTGGGCGACATTGAAATCAACACTGACCTGCCCAAGTTGAAAATTTCGGTGGCTAATCTGGGTGACAGGCCAATTCAGGTCGGCTCGCATTTCCACTTTTACGAGGTCAACCCCCAACTGGCGTTCGAGCGCGAGCAAACCAAGGGGTTAAGGCTAAATATTCCGGCCGGCATGGCAATCCGTTTCGAGCCCGGCCAGCAAAGAACCGTGGAGCTGGTGCCCTTTGGCGGTCGCCGGGCCATTTATGGTTTTCGCGGCGCCATTATGGGCGCACTGGAGGCAAAATGAGCAAGTTATCACGACGGGCCTACGCCGACATGTATGGCCCAACTAAGGGCGACCGGGTACGGCTGGCCGACACTGAGCTCTTCCTCGAAGTAGAGCAGGATTACTGCCGTTACGGCGAAGAGGTCAAGTTTGGTGGCGGCAAGGTGATCCGCGATGGCATGGGCCAGAGCCAGGCACTGGCGGCCGACTGTGTCGACTTGGTGATCACCAACGCCCTGATCTTGGATTACTGGGGCATAGTCAAGGCAGACATAGGCATTAAAGACGGCCGCATTCAGGCCATAGGCAAGGCCGGTAACCCAGATGTGCAGGATGGTGTCAACATAGTAGTTGGCCCGGCAACCGAAGTGGTGGCCGGTGAAGGCAAGCTGGTCACCGCCGGAGGGGTGGATACCCATATCCACTTTATCTGCCCACAACAGGCCGAAGAAGGTCTGGTCAGTGGCGTCACCACTTTTATCGGTGGCGGCACAGGGCCTGTGGCCGGCAGTAACGCCACCACAGTCACTCCGGGGATCTGGAACATGCACCGGATGCTGGAAGCCGTGGACTCACTGCCAATCAACATAGGCCTGTTCGCCAAGGGCAATGTCAGCAATAAGGAAGCACTGCGGGAACAGATAGCGGCCGGTGCCATGGGTTTCAAGATCCACGAGGACTGGGGGGCTACGCCAGCCGCCATAGATCATTGCCTGCAGGTGGCCGATGAGATGGATGTGCAGGTAGCCATTCACTCGGACACACTCAACGAAGCCGGCTTCTATGAAGAAACCATCAAGGCGATCGACGGCCGGGTCATTCATGTGTTTCACACCGAAGGCGCCGGTGGCGGCCATGCCCCGGATGTGATCAAGTCAGTAGGAGAAGCCAATATTCTGCCGGCCTCCACCAATCCCACCATGCCTTACACAGTCAACACTGTGGATGAGCACTTGGATATGCTGATGGTCTGTCATCACCTGGATCCGGCCATTCCCGAAGATGTGGCCTTTGCCGAGTCGCGCATTCGTCGTGAGACCATAGCCGCCGAGGACATACTGCATGATCTCGGAGCCATCTCAGTGATGTCCTCCGACTCCCAGGCCATGGGCCGGGTCGGGGAAGTGATAATGCGTACCTGGCAATGTGCCCACAAGATGAAGCTGCAGCGCGGGCCTCTGACGGGAGACACGGAGCACAACGATAACCAACGCATTAAGCGCTATCTGGCCAAGTACACCATCAACCCGGCGATCGCCCATGGCATAGCCCATGAGGTGGGTTCGATAGAGCCGGGCAAACTGGCCGATATCGTGCTCTGGGATCCGGTATTTTTCGGGGTTAAACCCGCACTGGTGCTCAAGTGTGGCCTGACCGCTTACGCCCCTATGGGCGACATCAATGCGGCCATCCCCACTCCGCAACCCGTGCACTATCGCCCCATGTATGCCTGTTTTGGCCAGGCGCTGCACAGCAGCTCCATGCTGTTTCTGTCCAAAGCGGCCATCGCAGCGGATATCCCAGGTAAGTTGGGGCTCAAGAGTCGCATAGGTGAAGTGAGGGGCTGTCGCAACATAAATAAAAAACAGATGCTGCATAACGACTATACCCCGGAGATCCAACTGGACTCCCAAACCTATGAAGTCAAGGCCGATGGTATGCCGCTGGTGTGTGAACCGGCCACTGAGTTGCCCATGACCCAGCGCTACTTCCTGTTCTGATATACAGGCCTTGAAACCAAGAGGAGCAAGTTTAGATGATCCATTTCTGTCAACGCCTGGAAGCCGATGAATGCCAACAGCTCCCGACACTGCAGCTGTGGCTGTCGATGGATGAGCGGGTTCGCAGCCGCCAAAGAGTGACCTTGAGTGACGGCAGCGAAGCCGGATTGTTTCTGCCACGCGGTACTGTCCTCAAAGAAGGCGATATTCTCAAGGCAGAAACGGGCGAGTTGGCCAAGGTTTGTGCCAAGGCCGAGAACCTGTCCGTGGTCAGCAGTTCAGACCCACTGCTGCTGGCTCGTGCCTGCTATCACCTGGGGAATCGTCATGTGCCGCTGCAGATAACCCAAGGCCAATGCTGTTACCTGCACGATCATGTTCTGGACGAGATGATTAAGGGACTCGGACTCACGGTCAGCTATCGCCAGGACAAGTTCCAACCCGAGGCGGGAGCCTATGGTGGCAGTGCCCACGGCCATAGTCACGGTAATAGTCACGGTAATAGTCACGCTCATAGTCACGGCAATAGTCATGGGCACTATCACGGACATGGTCACGACCACAGCCATGAGCACTAATATCAACCCAGGCCGGGTTCCAGCCCATGGGCAGCTGGGCCTTGAGCCTCAGACCAAGGCACCCGGCGAGCTTGGCCGCTTGCGCCTCTATCAGTTGGTGAGTCCGTCTCTGCCTGTGGGGGGCTTTACCTATTCCCAAGGACTGGAGTGGGCCATAGAGCGGGGCTGGGTCAAAGACCCTGTCACCCTGGGACACTGGCTGCAAAACCAACTTAAAGACAGCCTGGCCACCTTGGAGCTGCCCTTGCTGATGCGTCTGTGCCAGGCGCTGGCGCAAGAACACATCTCTGCGGCGAGCGACTATTGCCGATTACTGCTGGCCAGTCGCGAAACCGCAGAACTAAGGCAGGAAGAACGCCAGCGCGGTCAGGCCTTTGCCAAACTGCTGCCACAGCTGGGGATCCCACTTGCGCCCGAGGAGCGGGAGCTGGTGCTGCAAACCCAACTGGCGGCCTTTGCCCTCGCAGCCAAACACTGGCAACTGCCGACATATGAACTGTGCGAAGCCTATTGCTGGAGCTGGCTCGAAAATGCCGTCACTGCCGGCGTCAAGCTGATCCCCTTGGGACAGAGTGCCGGTCAGCAGCTGTTGCTGCAACTGAGCGCCGAGATCCCCGAGGCGCTGCAAAAGGCGCAAGACTGGCCCGAGGCCGATATCGGCAGTTATACCCCGGCGCTGGCCATTGCCAGTGCCCGCCATGAAACCCAATACACCCGACTGTTTCGTTCATGAGAGAAAATATGCAAACAACCAAACAACCTTTGCGCATAGGCGTTGGCGGCCCCGTTGGTTCGGGCAAGACAGCACTGTTGGAAGTTCTGTGCAAGGCGATGCGTGACAACTACAACCTGGCCGTGGTCACCAACGATATCTATACCCAGGAAGACGCCAAAATTCTCACCCGCGCCGAGGCCTTGAGCGCCGACCGCATAATAGGCGTGGAAACCGGTGGCTGCCCCCATACGGCAATTCGCGAAGACGCTTCGATGAATCTCGCGGCAGTGGAAGAACTGACGGCGCGCCATCCCGGCCTGGATCTGGTCTTTGTCGAGAGTGGCGGCGACAACCTCAGTGCCACCTTCAGCCCGGAACTGGCAGATCTGACCATCTATGTAATAGATGTGGCCGAGGGCGAGAAGATCCCCCGTAAGGGCGGCCCTGGCATTACCCGCTCCGATCTGCTGGTGATCAACAAGATAGATTTGGCGCCCTATGTCGGAGCCTCGCTGGAAGTGATGGCCGAAGATACCACCAGAATGCGCCCCAACAAGCCTTGGGTATTCACAAACCTCAAGCAGGGGCAAGGGGTGGCTGAAATCATCGACTTTATTGTCACCCAAGGCATGCTGGATCAGCACTGAGCCTGAGCTGTGCCTGCCACCTGGGCAGGCACTGTTTTTTGATATCCAGTCCTTTAGGTGGCACACCGACCGACTTGTGGCATACTCAGGCGAAACCACCTTGGGAGCCTAAGATGCATCTGTGTCACTGCCAACTTGAGCAACATGGCGAGGCGATACGCGCCATCTTCAACCATGCCATTGCCCATACCACAGCCCTTTATGAATATCAGCCCAGGAGCGAGCAGCAGATCCGCGACTGGTTCGGCGCCAAACAGCAAGGCAACTGGCCGATTCTGGGCGCCGAGGATGAGCAGGGGCAACTGTTGGGATTTGCCAGCTTCGGCCCCTTTCGCGGCTATCCGGCCAACCTCTACTCGGTGGAACATTCTGTGTATGTGCACCCGGAGCATAGAGGCAAAGGGGTGGCGCGCTTTCTGATGCAGCATTTGATAACCCAGGCCCGGGAGCGCGGCATACGCACCATGGTGGGCGCCATAGATGCCGGAAACCAGGCCAGTATTGCCTTGCACCTGAAGTTGGGGTTCAAACACTCAGGCACCCTGCCTCAGGTGGGTTATAAGTTCGACCGCTGGCTGGATTTGGCGTTTTATCAGCTTATGCTGCCGGGACCTGCCGAGCCCTAACCCTTTCGGGTACGAGTCGATTTTCATCTTATGCCACTGAAAAAATTCATCATTCCCGGGCAATCTGCTATCTGCGTCGCCATCTTCAAGATTTTCCGTATTCCGCTTAACAACTGAAGCTTGCCCATCGTAGTGCTCTGTGGAGTAGTACTGATAGCCACCTTGATTTGTTGATGAGCTACAGCCATCCCCATACCGCCATGGGTAGCCAGATGTACATCACCACCCCGCGGAGCCCCTCAGTGCGCGGCAAGATCATAGATGTGCCCGTCACCCCCAACAAACTGCTAAAAGAGGGCGAGTGGCTGTTCCGGGTCAATCCGACTCCTTATCAAACAGAAGTCACCCGGCTGTAAGCCAACCTGGAGCAGGCCAAACAGGCGGCATTGGGGCTTGACGCTGTCTATAAGGCCGCCGAGGCCAGTCGCATCAAGGCCGAGCTGCTCTTCCGCGCTCTGCCGGGCAAGGTGTTTCAAGCCGAAGTGGTCGAAGTGCTGCCGGCCTTAGGTGAATCTCAGGTGCAGGCGCAGGGACAGCTCTATGGCTCGTCACAAATTCGCCTCAACGGCCAACCTCTGGTGAAACTCAAGCCGCTGGATGATCTGAGTCAGTATCATTTGCCACTGGGCACCAATGTGGAGATCGCCATCTATTCCGACAGCTTTGAGCATGCGTCAATCATGCGTAAGGTATTGATAAGTAGTGAAAAGCTGGCAAAACTATCTCTATCTGGATCACTGAGACTCCTTATCGACGCAAAAGCCTTTGGCAAGAGTAAAAAGCCCCGAGGGAAACTCCCGGGGCTTTTTTGGTATCCCATCTCAGCCTCAGCCGATGGCGGCCTCGGGAGCCGCCTGGAAGCGCCTGGCGTGATAGAGGCAGAAGAGTGCAAACCAGGCGGCACTCACCAGGAAACCGGCCAAGGTGGAATGCAGCAGCCCCATGGCCAGATACCCCAGCGCTGCCCCGAAGGCGACGGTCAGAGCATAAGGCAACTGGGTCAGCACATGATCTATATGGTGACAGCCGGCGCCGGTGGCCGACAGAATACTGGTGCTGGAGATGGGCGAACTGTGGTCGCCAAACACAGCGCCGGCCAGCACAGCCGACAACATGGGCAGCAGGAGTTGAATATCGCTGGCGGCGGCCATATCACCGGCGAGCGGCAACATGATACCGAAAGTGCCCCAGCTGGTGCCTGTGGCAAAAGCCATAGCGCAGGAAAGCACAAACACCACCACAGGCAGCAGCCCTGTGGGCAGGTTGCCGTTGGCCAGGCTGGCGAGATATTTGCCGGTTTCCATGTCACGCACCACGGCGCCTATGGTCCAGGCAAACAGCAGTATGTTGATCGCCGGCAGCATGGCCATAACGCCTCTGGGGGCGGCACGCAGCCAAGTGGATATCCCAAGACCGAGACGCAGAGCCAACAGGCCGGACACCGCCAGGCTGCAAAGGGCGCCATAAACCAAAGACGAACCCACATTGGTATGTTCAAAGGCGCCCAGCACACTGAAGGCCTGACCATTGGTGGCCAATACCTGGGCCCCGGAGTCCAGCATAAAATAGATACTCGCCGCCGTCAGTGTCACTATAGGCAACACCATATCCAGCATGCCGCCGCGGCTGTCGGCCGGGGCTTCCATATCCAGCCCTATTGGCCGGCCCTTGGATTCATCCCAGAGCTTGCCTTCGAGCGCCCGCTGCTCATGCTGTCGCATCGGCCCAATATCCAGTTGGAAGGCGATCACCACCACCACCATGATCAGGGTAAATACCGCATAGAGGTTCATGGGGATCATCTGCACGAAGGCGGCGATCGGGCTCTGGTCTGTCACCCCATGGGCCACGAGTATGCCGCCCACCAGGGCGATGATATAGGCCCCCCAGGAGGAGATGGGCATCAATACGCATACAGGCGCCGCGGTTGAGTCCAGCAGATAGGCCAACTTGGCGCGGGAGATCTGGAATCTGTCGGTCACAGGGCGGCAAATGGGCCCCACCGACAGGCTATGGAAGAAGTCGTCAATAAAGAAGGCAAACACCATCAAGCCGGTGAGCGACTTGGCGCCCTTGCGGCTCTGGCAGCGCCTGGCGGCCCACTCGGCAAAGGCCCGGGTCGCCCCCGAGGCGGTCATCAAGCTGATAAGCCCACCCAGCAGCAGCATAAACAGCAGCATATTCAGGTTATCGCTGTTGGGAGCACCATCGACCCAGAAGATTTTCAGCACACTGTCAAACAGATAGCGCAGCGATTGCAGCGGTGAAAACTGCTGTAACATCAGGCTGCCGGCGACTATGCCTACTCCAAGGGAGAGCAGTACTCTACGGGTGATGATCGCCAGCGCAACCGCCAGCAGAGGAGGAACAATGGACCAGGGAGAGTCCGCAAAATGCATGATATTCATGATCTCTTTACACCTAAAACAACTAAGGTGGAGATCTACCGATAGGATCGAAGAAACTCAGACCAAGGAGGGCAGAAACTTCTCAGCTCCTTCAGGTAGCGCTCCATAGTGGATGACTATGGCAGTCCTGCACCTGTTAGATACAGAACCAGCAGTCAGGTTCGATGGCCTGGCTACTTCGGCGCCGACTCCTTTCCCCGGGCCTCAAAGGCATCACCCTCTTCCCGGTTACTCTTAGGCAGCGCGCCTCTACTCAAAGGTATTCGACTGGCATTCTAACTATCACGGCCCCAATAGCAAGCCGGATTGTGCCTCTGGCGGTAAATATCCCGCCCGGCGGGCATTAAGCCCAGGGTAAGTGACTCATGTCACGGCCTACAAATACCGGCACCGCTTGTTCATGAGCCACGGTTAAAAAGCGCTTTGCCCCATCAGCGAGCTACCGGCTCCCCCAAATGCTTACTTCAGTCACGCAGCTTGTAGCTGACCTCGACCCTGTCGGAGAAAGTTACCTGGCCATACTCATAGCTCTGGTTGATAGCGCCTTCGGCCATCATGGCGGCCTTGTACATCACAGGACGCACCGGGCCTTGGTCGAAATAACGAATCGACCAGACGCCATCGAGTTTCTCGCCGAATCCGGCTGCCAGCTCACTGGCCTTTTGCTTGGCATCTTCAATGGCCGCCTGCCGCGCCTGCTTGCGCATCTCGGCTTCTTTACTGGACTTAAGGTTAATCTGGTTCACCTTGTTGATCCCGCCTATTAGCGCCGAGTCCAGTATGGGGTTGAGCTGATCCAACTGTTTCACCAACACTGTCACACTGCGACTGGCGCGATAGCCCTTGAGCTCGGGCGCCTTGTCCTTGAGGTAAACATACTCAGGTTGCAGATTCAGATTGGCGGCGGCAATCGACTCCTTGGCGACCCCAGCCTTGAGCAGGCGCTCGATAAAAGCGGCCACCGCTTGGTCGGATGCGGCCTTGGCCGCCTTGGCATCAGATTCGCTTAATGACACTTCAACATTGATTTCGGCCATATCGGGCTCAACCTGTATCTGGCTGACGCCTGTAGTTTCCAGCAGAGGTCTATCCTGGGCCAGTACCGAGTGGCTCATCAGAGTAGCGGGTAACAGTGCGCCTATCAGCGCCAGATTCAGCAGAGATTTTTTCATCTTGGTTCTCCAAAAAGTTCGCTTCGTTGACCATAGAAACGCAGCCAGCTGACAAAAGGGTTAAAAAATCAAAAAATTTTTCAACGAGGTTTTGAAGCGGCAACCGAGATGGCAACATAGAACATAAATTAACCAGCCCAACTGTACCTTTTCTATGGCTGAGGTATAATCGCCGCCAATTTTACCGGCACCCAAGCGTGCTCCATCAGCTTTAGCATTGCGGAAAACAGCTCTTGAAGAAATCAGTCGACATATTTGATCCCAAGCAGACCACGACTCTGGACACTCCGGCCAAGACTCTGGCACAGGAAAACAGCCCTGCCGAGGCCCAAACCAGCGGCAATCGCATCGGCTTTGTCAGCCTGGGCTGCCCCAAGAACCTGGTGGATTCCGAGCGGATCCTCACCCAACTGCGCATCGACGGCTATGAGGTTACCAACAGCTATGACAATGCCGACCTGGTAATAGTCAACACCTGTGGCTTTATTGATGCCGCGGTGGAAGAGTCGCTGGATGCCGTGCGTGAAGCGCTGGAAGAAAACGGCAAGGTGATAGTCACCGGCTGCCTGGGCGCCAAGGAAAACCAGATCCGCGAAGTGCATCCGGATGTACTGGAGATCACCGGCCCCCACAGCTATGAAGCCGTGCTGAACCATGTGCACAAATATGTGCCCAAGCCAGAGCACAACCCCTTCACCTCGCTGATCCCGCAAGCCGGGGTTAAGCTGACCCCCAAGCATTATGCCTACCTGAAGATTTCCGAAGGCTGCGACAACCGCTGTACCTTCTGCATCATTCCAGCGCTGAGGGGCGATCTGGACAGCCGCAGTGTCGGCAGCGTGCTGGATGAAGCCAAACGCCTGGTGGAAAGCGGCGTTCAGGAAATTCTGGTCGTCAGCCAGGACACCTCGGCCTACGGCAAAGACAAGGGCGGCCGCACCGACTTCTGGAACGGCATGCCGGTGAAGCAAGATATCACTACCCTGGCCCGCCATCTGGGCAAGATGGGGGTGTGGGTACGCCTGCACTATGTCTACCCTTACCCTTGGGTCGATGAGCTGATCCCGCTGATGGCCGAAGGACTGATCCTGCCCTATCTGGATCTGCCACTGCAGCACGCCAGCCCTCGCGTGCTCAAGATGATGAAGCGTCCCGGCCGGGTCGACCGCCAGTTGGACGCCATCAAGAAGTGGCGTGAGATCTGCCCGGATCTGGTGATCCGCTCAACCTTTATCGTTGGCTTCCCCGGTGAAACCGAAGAGGATTTCGAAATCCTGCTGGACTTCCTGCGTGAAGCAAGGCTGGACCGAGTGGGCTGCTTCAAGTACTCGGAAGTCGATGGCGCCGTGGCCAACACCTTGGCCGAGCTTATCAGTGAAGAGGTCAAGCAGGACCGCTATGAGCGTTTCATGCAGGTGCAGGCCGAGATCAGTGCCGAGCGGCTGGCGCGCCTGGTAGGCCGTGAGCTGGATGTCCTCATCGATGATGTGGACGAGGAAGGCGCCATTGGCCGCTGCTATGCCGATGCGCCTGAAATCGACGGCATGGTATTCTTAAACGGAGAAGTGGAACTGAGCCCAGGGGACATGGTGCGCGCACTGATCACTCATTCTGATGAGCACGATCTGTGGGCCGAACTGGTGCAGATGCCGGAATAAACTCTCCCAACACCTTGGAGAAACCTTTCTTGAGGTGTCAGCAGGGTGAAAAGATTAGAGTCATAAAATCAAAAGGGGCAACACCCTGTTGCCCCTTTCCATTGCGTCCTTTACGACTGTATGATCCTTTGCCCTTCTTCGGCTTCTCGCTGCGACAGCGAAACAGTGAACTGGTCACCACCGCCTTGAGGGCGTTATCTTTGATCTGTCCACGACCGGATTCATGCTCCAGCAGTGCGGTCTGCTTAATATGTTTGGCCATATCGGCTCCTTATTTCAATTGGATGAGACTTGCCCAGCCATACCGGACAAAAATCGCGCAAATATTATCCTCTTTTATTAAAATAACCAAGTATCGGCTCCAGGAAAATATCACGAGTATTTTACCTATGCTAGCAACCCGCCGTATTATTCAGCCTGCGTTAGCCCCACCCGGAGGAGTTATTCTTTGATCATCAAGTTCTGTTTGACACTGCTGACGCTCGTTTGTGCGGCACAAGTGTTTGCCACAGAAAATTGTGAGTTAACCATGGGATATCGCACCAACGCCCGGCCACCCTATATTGCTGAAGCACCGGATAACAGCGGCCTCTATCTCAACCTCTATCAAGAGGCAGCAGCGAGAATAGGTTGTAGTCTTAAGGTAGTGCGAGCACCGAAAAAGCGTATTCTACGGGAAATCGCCAAGGGCAATATCGACTTTTACCCTGGGTTGGCCTTCTCCAAAGAACGCCACAACTATGCACATTTTATCGTTAACGGCCTGTCTGAACGCTATATAGGCGTCAGCCGCGACGACTTGACTGACATCACTTCGCTGCAGCAATTGGTGGATAAACAATTGGTGCTGCTGATCTCCCCCGGTAGCTATCAGCTGGGTGGTTTACCAAACAAATTGATAGTGCGCAAGCCACCGGACATGAGCACAGACTCCGCGATAGCCTTTCTCACACAGCATCAAGGGGATTTCTATGTCTACGATGAATCAACCCTGAGGTACTGGCTGCAAAATCATCCTCAGCACGGGCTAAAACTGCATCCCAACTGCTGCGATAACTGGCGGCCAGGTCACCTGGGCTTCTCACGCAAGAGCCGTTATTTCAGCGCCGACGCAAACCCCAATTATGTCGCCGCCAAGCCGATATCCATTGACAACAGCCCTTGGGAATTACAAGCAGGCAGCATAGCCTACGCACTACAGCAAGTCTTGTCTCAAATGGCCAACAGCGGGGAAACCGAGCGGCGTTATCAAGACTATATGCAACAGGTATCACAGCCTGCTGCGACGCCTTAGTTCCCCTAAGCCTAAACAAGGGCTCTAGTCCCTGTGGTTCAGCCTGAGTCCAGCATGCCAGGGGTACACTGGCGTTTTTGGCCGTAAAGAGTTAATCAGATGTTTTCCCGTAAGCCGTTAACGCCACAGGCACAGTTGGACTTGGCCATGAACTTGATGGCCGAAGAGGAACAGCACTTGAAAACCGCGCTGGAACTGGTGCTGCTCAGCAGTCAACAAGCGATAAACAAGCGCCTGCAGCGGGCGAAAATCGATGCCGAAATCTTCCCGCCGGTTCACCGGGACTATCTTAATGCCATGGCACTGCAACATATGTTCACCATCTTGCATCAAGGGGATGAACAGAGAGCCCACAGTATCTGCAATAACTTAAAAGAGCTCAGCCAATATCTGCCACTCAACTTTGAGGATAGTGACTCGGGTGAGGAAGCATATCACCCTGCATGATGCCCAATAAGCCCGTAACGTTTTGATAAAAATGAACATGCCCAAAAGCCCGCATTGACAGCGGGCTTTTACAAGCATTTTTAGCCGTTTGCCGGCTCAGTTACCGGCTATCTTCATCTCATCGAGCAATATTGCCCCGGTACGAATGCTGGAGCGCAGATCCCTGTCGCTGGAAACCGCCTGCATGGAGCGATACATCTGCTTCAGGTTACCGGCTATGGTGATCTCCTCGACCGGGAACTGGATTTCGCCATTCTCGACATAGAAACCGGCTGCGCCGCGGGAATAGTCGCCGGTAACCATATTCACCCCTTGACCCATCACCTCTGTGACTATGAGCCCGCGGCTCATGGAACGCACCAACTCATCAAAACTGTGGCCGGTATCGGCCAGCGTCCAGTTATAGATGCCGCCGGCATGGCCGGTATTGACCAGTCCGAGCTTGCGCGCCGAGTAACTGGTCAGCAGATAACTCTCCAGTGTGCCGTCACGGACTATGTCCCGCTCACGGGTCGCGACCCCTTCGCTGTCGTAGTTGGCACTGGCCAGGGCACCTTTGAGATGCGGCTGCTCGGCAATGCTTAACCATTCGGGGAAAATCCGGGTGTGGATAGCATCCTGCAGGAAGCTGGACTTGCGATACAAGCTTGAGCCACTGATGGCGCTGACCAGATGTCCCACCAGACCTGTGGCCACTTCCGGCGCAAACAGCACGGGCAGTTTGCCGGTTGCCAGTTTGCGGGCACCGAGACGGGCAACCGTCTTATCGGCGGCCTTAATCCCCACCAGCTCCGGGCTCAACAAGGCGTCGAAGCGGCGGTTGATACCATAGTCATAGTCGCGCTGCATATCGCCGTTGTCTTCGGCGCCAATCACCACACAGCTGAGGCTGTAGCGCGAGCTGCAGTAACCCTGCAGGAAACCATGGCTGTTGCCATAGACCTTGACGCTGTTGTGGGCGTTGGCACTGGCACCATCCGAATTCTTGATCCTCGGATCTCTGTCCAGCGCCGCAGCTTCGGCGCGAATGGCCAACTCGGCTAACTCTTCCGGGCTGGTGTGACGGGGATGATAGAGATCCAGATCGGGAAAATCTTTCGCCATCAACTCAGGATCGGCCAAACCGCTGGCAGGGTCTTCACTGGTATAGCGGGCGATACCATCGGCGGCCTTAACCGCTTGGCGAATCGCCTCCGGCGACAGATCCGAAGTGGAAGAGCTGCCCTTATGTCCATCGCGATACAGGGTGATCCCCAGCGCGCCATCCTTGTTGAATTCGACCGTTTCCACCTCCTTGAGGCGAGTGGAAACACTCAGGCCCTGTTGCTTGCTGATGGCCACCTCGGCAGCACTGGTGCCCAGGCTATTGGCATACTCCAGCGCCATTGCCACCGCGTCTTTCAACGCACTCAGTTCACTATCAATAAAATTTGCAGACACAGGTTTACTCTTGAATTGGCTAAACTGCCCCTAGCATAACAAAAGCCGGCTTTATTCACATAACCACGACAGATCAATTTTGCTGCCGTAGAAGACGAAGCGCCAAGGGGGATGCTACAATCAGCGCCAGTATCAGAGGAAAGACTTTATGAAAATAGTTGGCGATTCAGAGCATTTTAAACAGCCTTATGATGAGGACGAGGACTATATCAGCAAGACCTCGCTCAAACGCGACAGTGAAGAGGCTCAGGATCTGGGCAAACAGCTGGCAGCGCTGAGCAAGAGTCAGTTGGCCAAAATTGAGCTGGGTGAGTCCCTGTTTGATGCCATCATGCAAACCAAGAACATCAAGCCCAATACCGAGGCCTTCCGTCGTCAGTTGCAGTTTATCGGCAAGCTGATGCGCAACGAAGATCTTGAGGCGATTCAAACCTCGCTTGAGCGGGTGCTGAACAAGAACAACGAAGCGGCCGCCAAGGCCCAGGTATTTGAGAAGTTGCGTGACCGTTTGCTCAATGGTGGCGATGCCGAAGTGCAGTCCCTGCTGGAAGAACATCCGCAACTGGACAGACAAAAACTCAGGCAACTGGTGCGTCAGGCCAATAAGGAACTGGCCAAGGGGCCTCAGTCCAAGTCCTCTGCCGAGCTGTTCAAGTATTTGCGCAGCGAACTGGAAAACTGATCCCGTAATTCGCACTGTATAAAACTGCCGTTCTTGGAGTTTTGATGTTATGTATAAGCATTAATACTCATATAGTTAACACGGCGATATATTCTTCTGTTTAGGTGCCAGTTTATCACTGTGATACTCTGTCACCGAACAGTGAGTTTCACCCTCACCGGCTCCCTATCCCCTATAGGCTTAGTCCACTTCTTCGTGATGTGAATCAAGGCGTGATCGGCACACAACAAACCGCTTTGTAAGCTTCGCCCTCTTTCAATGAGGGTGCCATGAGTAGCTATTCGCATCTTCCCGAACGCTTCAGCTAACATAGAAAAACCCCACTAACAAAGTTAGTGGGGTTTTGCGTCAGCTCCCGGAAACCGTTAAGCCTCTATAGCTATTGGCATTGAGTTCCATGAGCTGACTTAGGTTATTGCGATAATCTATGCAATAACTTAAACCGCTGACTGGAAGATCACTTCACCGGCCTTCTTGGTGTAAGACTCCAGTTGGTCGAAGTTCAGGTATCTGTAGGTATCGGCCGCTGTTGCGTCCAGTTCCTTGGCATATTCCTGATACTCTTCAGGGCTTGGCAAACGTCCCAACAGCGCTGCAACGGCAGCCAGCTCGGCAGAGGCCAGGTACACATTGGCCCCCGTACCCAGGCGGTTCGGGAAGTTACGGGTAGAAGTCGACACCACGGTCGCACCTTCAGCAACCCGCGCCTGGTTACCCATACACAGAGAACAACCGGGGATCTCGATACGGGCACCGACGCGGCCGAAGATACCGTAGTAACCTTCTTCGGTCAGCTGATCCTTATCCATCTTGGTTGGCGGAGCAATCCACAGACGAGTAGGCAGCGTCTTGGCGAACTTGTCCAGCATCTTACCCGTGGCGCGGAAGTGGCCTATGTTGGTCATACAGGAACCGACAAACACTTCATCAATCTGAGTGTTGGCTACCTGAGACAGCAATACGGCGTCATCGGGATCGTTCGGTGCACACAGAATAGGCTCTTTGATCTCATTCAGATCGATCTCAATAACCGCTGAATACTCGGCATCCTTGTCGGCTTCCATCAGTTCAGGGTTCGCCAACCACTCTTCCATGCCCTTGATACGACGTTCTATGGTACGACGGTCGCCGTAGCCTTCGGCAATCATCCACTTGAGCATGACTATGTTGGAGTTCAGGTACTCGATGATAGGATCTTTATCCAGCTTGATGGTACAACCGGCGGCAGAACGCTCGGCAGACGCATCAGACAGTTCGAATGCCTGCTCAACCTTGAGGTGCTCCAGACCTTCGATTTCGAGGATACGGCCGGAGAAGATATTCTTCTTGCCCTTCTTCTCAACGGTCAGCAGACCCATTTCGATGGCCTTGTGCGGAATCGCATGCACCAGATCACGCAGAGTGATACCAGGCTGCATCTTGCCCTTGAAGCGCACCAGCACAGACTCAGGCATATCCAGTGGCATAACACCGGTAGCGGCGGCAAAAGCCACCAGGCCGGAACCGGCTGGGAAAGAGATACCGATAGGGAAACGGGTGTGCGAGTCACCACCTGTACCTACGGTATCGGGCAGCAGCATGCGGTTCAGCCAAGAGTGAATAACACCGTCACCTGGACGCAGGGAAACACCACCGCGGTTCATGATGAAGTCAGGCAGAGTGTGGTGAGTATTTACGTCAACAGGCTTGGGATAAGCGGCAGTGTGACAGAAAGACTGCATGGTCAAATCAGCACTGAAACCGAGACAGGCCAAGTCTTTTAGCTCGTCACGAGTCATAGGGCCGGTAGTGTCCTGAGAACCGACAGAAGTCATCTTGGGTTCACAGTATTGGCCAGGACGGATACCTTCTACGCCACAGGCCTTACCTACCATCTTCTGCGCCAGGGTGTAACCCTTGCCGGTATCGGCAACGTCACCTGGACGCACGAAGACATCGGAGGCTTCCAGACCCAGAGCTTCACGGGCCTTGTCGGTCAGACCGCGGCCGATGATCAATGGAATACGGCCACCGGCACGCACTTCGTCCAGCAGCACATCAGTCTTGAGTTTGAATTCAGAGATAACTTCGTCGCTATCGTGACGGGTCACTTTACCGGCATAAGGGTAGATGTCGATAACATCGCCCATCTCCATATTGCCCACATCCAACTCAATCGGCAGAGCACCGGCATCTTCCATGGTGTTGAAGAAGATAGGAGCTATCTTGCCACCGAGGCAGAAGCCACCGGCACGCTTGTTGGGCACGAATGGAATATCATCACCCATGAACCACAGCACAGAGTTGGTCGCCGACTTACGGGAAGAACCTGTACCTACCACGTCGCCCACATAAACCAGTGGGAAGCCCTTGGTTTTAAGTTCTTCAATCTTCTTGATTGGCCCTACTACGCCTGGCTGATCCGGCTCAATACCGTCGCGGGCGTTTTTCAGCATCGCCAAAGCGTGCAGTGGGATATCGGGACGTGACCAGGCATCAGGAGCCGGAGACAGATCGTCGGTGTTGGTTTCGCCTGTGACCTTGAATACGGTCAGAGAGATTTTCTCGGCCAGCTTAGGACGGCTGAGGAACCACTCGGCATTAGCCCAGGACTCAACCACTTGCTTGGCATAGGCGTTACCCGCCTTCATCTTCTCAACCACATCGTGGAAGGCATCGAACATCAGCAGGGTGTGGGACAGAGCCTTGACCGCCAGCGGGGCCATCTGCTCGTTGTCCAATTGGCGGATCAGGGGTTCGATATTGTAACCGCCCTGCATGGTGCCCAAGAGTTCCAGCGCACGCTCGGCACTCAGGATTGGCGATTTCACCTCACCCTTGGCAACGGCATCCAGGAAACCGGCCTTAACATAGGCGGCTTCATCAACACCTGGGGGAATACGATTTTCGAGCAGGTTAAGAATAAATTCTTCTTCGCCTGCAGGTGGGTTTTTCACTAATTCAACAAGCTCAGCCACTTGATGTGCATCCAATGGCTTAGGGACTACGCCCTCAGCAGCACGCTCTTCGACGTGTTTACGATATGCTTCTAGCACGGCAACATTCCTCTTTGTTAGGCGCTCTTACGACTGCACGTCTTCATGAATGAAGCTGACAGCCCCACAGGATCGACCCGTAAATTCCGGCCTGCAGTATACTACAGCTTTGCAAAAGTATGAATGAGATCACACTAAGGCAACTGAGAAATCGTGGCAAAATCCCAAGGTCGGCAACACACTAAGCCCCTCATTAAACAAAGGAAATTAGACAATAGTTTGAAAAAATGATTTTTTCATTTAAATACAAATAATTAGATTGTAGTAATCGAATTAAATTCAAACGCCTTCAGCCAAGCATCCCAGCCGGGATAATTTTGCATCCCGAGGCCGATTTTCGTTATCCTGCGTCCAAATCCGCGCCGTTTTTGAGACTTTTCCATGCAAGCACCCGCAATACAGGCCGTTATTTTTGATATGGATGGGATATTAATTGACTCAGAGCCCGTCTGGCAGCAAGCCGAGTTTCAGGTTTTACACTCGCTTGGAATGAGCGTCAGCCGCGAGGCCATTGCGCTCACCACCGGCCTGCGAATCGATCAAGTGGTGGACTTCTGGTTACAGCGCTTTCCAAAGGTCAAAGTAGATCCTCAATATATCGCCGATCAAATCATAGCGGCGGTAATCGCCTATATCCGCCGCGATGGCAAACCCATGCGCGGTGTTGTCGATGCCCTCAGCGCCTGCCGCAGCCGAGGTCTGAAAGTGGGTCTGGCCACCTCTTCCTCCTGGGATATTATCGATGCCGTGCTTGGCAAACTCGCCATAACAGAAGCCTTCGATGCGATACAATCGGCTCAGGATTTTCCCCTCGGTAAACCCCACCCTGAGGTTTATCTCTCCTGCGCCGCCAAACTGGCGCTGGCGCCGAGCCGCTGCCTGGCGGTGGAAGACTCTTTCAACGGCCTGATAGCCGCTCGCGCCGCCAATATGCAGACCTTGATAGTCCCGGCAGCCGAGCAGCGCCAGGATCCCCGCTGGGCTGCGGCGCATTATCAAGGTGATAGCCTGGAAGCCTTGTCGGCACTGCTTGATACCCTATAAACCACCAGATACAACAGAGCCAGGCATCTGCCTGGCTCTGTTTTCTGGATAATCCGCCTTACCAGATCTTCACTCTGTCCTCTTCCGACAGATACATCTTGTCAGTCGGCTTGAGGTCGAAGGCTTTGTAGAAACCTTCCACGTTGCGGGGAGTACCCATGGCGCGGTAGTGGCTGGGTGAATGGGGGTCAGTCAGCAGACGACGTCCCAGCTCCTCATCACGGTAGTTGCGGCGCCACACCTGTGACCAACCGACGAAGAAACGCTGATCGCCGGTCAGGCCGTCCATTACCGGCGCTTCTTTACCGTTGAGGCTCAGGTGATAAGAGCGCAGGGCAACGGTCAAGCCACCCAGATCGCCTATGTTCTCGCCCAGAGTCAAGTCACCGTTGACGAACTTGCCAGGCAGAGCTTCAAACTGGCTGTACTGGGCAGACAGCTGCGCACCGCGCTTCTGGAACTCTTCGCGGTCTTTGTCTGTCCACCAGTTGCGCAGGTTACCGTCGCCGTCATACTTGGCGCCCTGATCATCGAAACCATGGCTGATCTCGTGGCCGATCACCGCGCCTATGCCACCATAGTTCACCGCGTCATCGGCTTCCATGTTGAAGAAAGGCGGCTGCAGAATGGCGGCCGGGAACACGATTTCGTTCATCACAGGGTTGTAGTAGGCGTTCACCGTTTGCGGTGTCATGTGCCACTCAGTGCGATCGATTGGCTTGCCCAGCTTAGCCAGCATGTCCTGATACTCGAAACGGGCATAACGCTGATAGTTCCCCACCAAATCGTCGGCCTTGATCTCCAGATTGCTGTAGTCCTTCCACTTGTCCGGATAACCTATCTTGTAAGTAAACTTGGACAGTTTTTCCTGAGCCGCTTTCTTGGTCTCGGGTGTCATCCACTCCAGCTCATTGATGCTGACTTCAAAGCCCTTGATCAAGTTTTTGATCATCGACTCCATCCGCGCCTTGGCTTCCGGCTGGAAGTGACGGGCTACATATTCTTTACCCACCAGCTCACCAATCACTTGGTCGGCGCCATCGACGGCCCGCTTCCAGCGCGGTTTTTGCTCCTGAATACCCATCAAGGTTTTGCTGTGGAAATCAAAGTGCAAATCGACAAACTGCTGGCTCAGCAAACCGGCGTAGGAGTCCACCAGATGGAATGCCAGGTAGTCTTGCCAGGCTGAAACAGGGAACTTGCCGAACTCGGCGCCCAACTTCTCAAAGTAGGAAGGTTGACGCACTATCACGTCCTGAGTCTTGCCGCTTAGACCGGCCGCCTTGGCGAAACCGTCAAAGTCGAAGCCGCCCATCAGCTGCTGCAACTCTTTCAGGCTCATCTTATTGTAAGCCTTGTTGGCATCACGGGACTCGACCCGGCTCCACTGGCTCTGGGCGATAAAGAGTTCAATGTTGGCGACATTGGCTGCAGCGGCATCGGCGTGCGGGTAACCGGCGGCACTCATCAGGTTGCGAACATATTCACGCATCGCTTCGCGATTGGCGACAAACTTGGGATCATCCTTGAGGTAGTAATCACGATCCGGCAGTGTCAGGCCGCTCTGGTACAGGTAAACCCCGTATTGGCTGGAATTCTTGGCATCGTTATTAACGTAAAAACCAAAGGGAATGCCGGAGCCATCGGTCAACAGTTTGCCCATCAGCGCGGCAACATCGGCATGGCTGGCGGTTTTGGCGATATCGGCCAGTTGTCCCTTGAGCGGCGCAATCCCCAGTTGGTCAGCAAGAGTGCTATCCATATAGGCGGCATAGAAATCGCCTATCTTCTGCTCCACCGAACCTTCAGCTTTATTAGGCTTGGCGGCGGCTTCTTCGATAATCTGTTTCAGGGCAGCCTGGCTTTCTTCATAGAGCACAGAGAAAGCACCATAGTTGGATTTGTCGGCCGGAATAGGCGTAGTAGCCAACCACTTACCGTTGACGCTGTAGTAGAAATCGTCCTGATGACGAACCTGGTGGTCAAAGTTCTCCAGCTCAATACCGGAGGCCTTTTTCACTTCTGCTTGCGACTGCGGCGCTTGCTGGCTGGCACAGGAAGCCAGACCAAGGCTGAGGGCGATGCCCAGTGCCAGGGTGGTTATTTTGCTCATTTTCTTTCCCGAATTTGTGATTGTTCAGATAGTTATATTGCTACAAAGATACCAGCTTCAAACCTTAGCACTCCCTGTGACCAGTCTGTAGTGGATTTTTGTAAATAACTATGAACACCACTGACCTGGTCAACAATAAGACTTAGAAGTTTTTGCCGAGAAACAGGTAAACCGCCTTTTCACCGTTATCACTGAAACCAAAGCCGATCGCGGCAGGGCCCAGCTGAGTCTCTGTCCCCAGATACAAACTGCTGGAATAGATGAGATCGTTGAACATCACATGCTCATCAAGACCCCAAACGTTACCCGCTTCCAAACTGGCTCCCAAGTAAAGCGGAAAGTCCTTCATCCCCAGCGCATCACGACCGAGATCGTACTGATAAATGAAGGCACCGAACACCTTTTGGGCGCCGGCAATAGAATTCTTGTGGTAGCCGGAGAGATTAAGGAAACCGCCGAGGTCGGATACATAGAGAGTAAAGTTGCCGTCTTTATCCACGTTTGCATAGGATGCCTTACCCACAAAAGAGTGGCTGCCAACACTGACTACCCCTTTCCAGTCGGCTTCTATCTGGAGCGAACGTTCCGGATCCGTCTTGAACTCGCCGTCTTCATACTCTTCATTACGCAAATAGATATTCAGAGTAAAACGGTTACCTGAGGTGGGGAAACTGATGCTGTCCAGGGTATCGTAGCCGAGCTTCAAATAGGCGCCATAGGTGTTGAACTTGAGATCATCGAAGAAGGCATCATTGGAGACCACTCCCGACTCACCCGTCAGCCCCAGCTCAATCCGGCCCTGTTTGACATAGTTGTACCCCAAACCCAGGTCGACTCTGTGACTCTTGCGATCCAGCTCAAAGTAAAGCTTGTTGGCATCAAACACATCCCAACCTTTGATCTCGTATTGATATCGGGCGCGGGCATAGAACTGCTGATCTTTGTCCAGAGGCTGGTAAAATTCGGTACCGAGCAGCTTCTCGAAGCCCATCTTGAGCTCGTTGCGCCATTCACCACCGTTTTCGGTCAAGTCCGTCATGGTCACGGCACCATCCAGGGTTACTGCCGAATCCAGTGAGAAATCGTCCTCCCAATTCAAGCCAAACTGGAAATAGTTAGGCCCCCAGGACTTAGCCTTGGTAGTTACGGTTAACACCCGGCCCTCATCAGTATCCTGAAACTCGGCACTGACCCGTTCAAACTTGTTCAGTGAGTATAACCGCGCAATACTCTCGTCCAGTTGCTGTTTGGTAACTCTGTCACCCAATTCGATACCCAAAGTATCACCCAGCAGAGAGTCACTGACCTTGGACTGATTATCAAAAACTATCCGGGTAACCGGGCGCTCCAAGTTATCCAGCCAATCACGACTGGCTTCGCGTTTTTGCCGGACATAAGCATGATATTCCTCAGGAGACACGGCTAACTGGCTCAATCTGTCGGTGTACCGTACGGCAGCTGTCACCCCGGCTTCCAATGCCTTGGGCATATCGGCGAAATCTGTGGTGCTGAGGTTGTCGATAGCCGGGCGGATCAGGATATCGTCCTTGGTCAACAAGACCTTTTGCCGCTCTGTGCTGGCGTTGGTCAGCATGGTAGACAGCTGATCCAATACCGCTAAGGTGCCGTTAAGCTGATCCCTTTTCACCAAAGGCGAACCTATATCGACGGCGATAATCACATCGGCCCCCATAGCCTTGACCACATCCACCGGCATATTGTTGGCAATACCACCATCCACCAGCAACTTACCATCGATTTCAGCTGGTTGCAGCGCTCCCGGCACTGTGGCCGAAGCCTGCATCGCCTGCACCAGGCTGCCACTGCTGATCACTACCGGCAGACTGGTTTCCAAATCTGTCGCCACCGCCCGATAGGGAATGGACAGCTCGTTGAAACTATTGAACTCCCGCACCAGATCTGTGGTGTTGCGATACAGTTGCGACATGGTTTGCCCAAGGAGTACGCCACTGGGCGACTGTACTTCACCATCACGGATCCCCAGATTGAGCGGAATATTGTATTGGTCTCTTTGCTGTTTATCACGATAACTCATGGCCTGGCGCGGAATAGTGTCCGAGTAACCCTTGGACCAATCCTCATTCATCATAATGGTTTCAATTTCTGTGGCGCTGTAGCCAAGCGCATAAAGGCCGCCGACATAGGCGCCTATGCTGGTACCAGCAACATAATCGACTGGAATATTGTTTGCCTCGAGCATCTTAAGCACCCCAACATGTGCCGCGCCCTTGGCGCCCCCGCCACTGAGTACCAGGCCTACCTTAGGACGTTCGGCCGCCACCGCAGCCACACTCAACAAAGTGCCAATCAAAACCAGTAAGCGCAGAGAGGGTTTCATACCTAGCAAGAGTTCCAGAATTAGAGTCGGTATATTCTAACAAAGAATTTACAGTAAAGAGAAAGTTCCAATAGGGTATAAACAAAGATCATAAATCGCACGTTTCGTAAAACCAGGATGCCAGTTCACCAGCAGGTACGGGCTTGGCAAAGTAGTAACCCTGAATGATATGACAGCCTCTGTGAGTGACCTGTTGCAGCTGTTCCCGGGTTTCCACCCCTTCGGCCACCACCTTGAGTTTGAGGTTACGGGCCAGCTCGACAATACTGCTGACAATCGCCTGATCGGCACTGTTGCCGGCAATATCTTTGAGGAAGGAGCGATCAATTTTCAGGGTATTCACTTCAAAGTGGCGCAAATAAGCCAGCGATGAGTAGCCGGTGCCAAAGTCATCAATCGCCACCTCTATGCCGTGGGCCCTCAGCTGTCTCAAGTGCTGGCGGGCAATCTGCAGCTCTTTCATCAACACCCCTTCGGTGATCTCCAGCGCCAGATATTCGGCCGGCATTCCGGTTTCTTCGAGGATATCGAGCACGCCACTGATAAATTCCGGGTGACGGAAATGCACTGCGCTGACATTTACCGACAACTTGAACGGCTCCGCCGCACTCTGGCTCCAACGGGCACCATCCTCACAAGCTTGGCGCAGCACCCAACGGTCGATAGTAATAATCAAACCACAGGATTCGGCCACCTTGATGAAAATATCCGGCCGTACAAAACCTTCGCTTGGATGATGCCAGCGCAACAAGGCTTCCATACCGATAAGCTTTTGCTGCTCTTTTACATCAAACTGACCCTGGTAATAGAGCTCAAACTCGCCCTGCTCTATGGCGTGGCGTAAATCGGCTTCCAAACGTAGATGGTACAAAGCCTCTGCATTACGCTCACTGGAATAGTATTGGAAATTCCCTCTGCCCTCTTCCTTGGCGTGATACATGGCTTGATCGGCGTTCTTGATCAACATCTCAGGTTGTCTGGCATCGTCGGGCCAGATACTGATGCCGATACTGGTGGAAATAAAAAACTCCCGTCCATAGAGTTCAAACGGCTGAGCTATCTGCGCCAACAGACGCTCACAGAGGCGATTGAGCTTATCTATCTCGGCATCCTGTACCAGGATCACAAACTCATCACCGCCAAACCTGCACAACACCTGCTCCGGCCCCATCACTGACTGCAGCCTATTGGCGGCCTCTATCAGCAGCGCATCTCCCATGCTGTGGCCGTAGGAGTCGTTAACATGCTTGAACCTGTCCAGATCCAAAAACAGCAAGGCCAGCTTATGTTGCTGATCTTTGGCCCCTTCGATTGCCTGTTGCAAACGGTTGGCAAACAGCGACCTGTTCGGCAAACCGGTCAGCACGTCATAGTTCGCCAGGCGGCGCAGATCCGCCTCGGTGCGTTTGCGCTCAGTGATATCGGAAAACACCACCACATAGTGTTGCACCCGCTCCTTGCGATCCTGCATCAGGGAAATATTGAGCCACACAGGACAGCGCGACCCGGCCACACCAACAATTTCCAGCTCGCCGGTCCAGGATTCCACCCCTTGCAGTAAAATGGCAACCTTATCTTTATGGAAGTTTTCACTGACCACCAACTCGCCGAAGTGCCGTCCCTGCAGGCTCTGCCTATCCTGACCTACTATCGACTCTGCCGCTCTGTTGGCGACCTTGATGACCTCATCGGCGTCCAAAATAAACACCCCTTCAGAGGTGTTTTCAAATGCCTGCGCCAGCAGCTCTACCTCCTCTTCCAGTTGCCGCTTGATGGTGATGTCGGAATAAATCCCGGCTGCCTTGAGCACCTTGCCGGAAACCGGATCGTGACTGACCGGCCTACCGCGCACCCTGAGCCAGCCCCAACTGCCATCCTGACGCATATAACGGTATTCAGACTCAAACCTGTCACTCTCACCTTCCAACATCCTGCGCCATTCGTCCAAAGCGGCAGTCCTATCATCTGGATGCACCGGCAACTTATCTATCCCGATAAGAATAAAGTCTTCACCGCTGCCCAGCACGCCACCGCGATTATCCAGATGAAACTGGCCGGTATCACGGCGCCATTCCCAGAGATCCGATTCACTGCCCCTGAGTGATTGCCTCAACCTGTCATCGCTTTGGCGCAGCGCCAGGTTCATAGTCATAAAACGTTGTACTTGACGCTGCCGAAAGATCACAACACTGAGCAGGGCTGCCATCGACAACAGTAACAACAATCCCTTGAACCAAAGGCTCTGCCACCAGAACTGGTCAACGGTAAAGGGGAAACGGAAGGGTTCCGACTGCCAGATACCGTTGTTTTGACTGATCACTTCCAATTGATAAGGGCCGGGAATTAATCCGGAAAGATTGATTTGTGACTGATTTTCCAGCAGTAGATAATTCAACTCATCTTCCCCTGGATGCCGCAAACGGTATTTGAGGCTAATGGGCGCATCATCCAGGTAGTCCATGCTGCTCAGTTGAAAACTGAGCATTCTGGCTCCGGGAGCAATGAGTTGTTCAGGAGTCGGTACCAAACTCAGCTCTGTTTTATTGTCATAATAAACCGCAATCGACTCAACAATGGCGCCGTGCTTTGGAATACGATTAACCATGCCGGCAACGTCCAGCAGTATCACCCCATCCGGCGTACCTACATAGAGGCCCTGCTGCGGCTGATAGAAGTATGCCCCTTCGTTGAGTTCCTCCCCCAACAAACCGTCATCATTATTGAATACCTTGATTTCACCGCTACTCTTTTCCTGACGGATCAACACATAACTGCATCCCACAACTCGGTAGTCGCCGGTATCCTGCAAAAAAAATACTGTGTTGCAGTCCAATTGCCATTCTTGCGTCAAACGGCGAATATTCATGGTCTGCAAGTCCAGCTCGATCAAGCCTCCCTGCCGGGTGGCCAGCCAAAAACGATCCGGACTCAATTCCAACCATTGGCTCACCGTCGGCATATGCGGCAAGTCATCAAATACCGACGCCAACGAGCGGAAGCCACCGCCCTTTTCCAGGTAACCGAACGACTTATTGCCACCTATCCACAAGCGCTGCCGACTATCGCGATAGACACCGTAAATCGCAGGATTATTGCCACTGGATTCAGTATCCGGCAAAGTCTTTTGCGCTATCTTGCCTTGAGTTTGATCCCACTCATACAAACCGCTGCTGGTCGCAAACCACCAAAGGTTGCCCTCATTCAAAGCCGTGATCACCGTCTTGTGACTCAGAGACTGCCCGCTGCCGTTCCAATCCCCCAAGGGTTGCCCTTCCAAGGTCTGCTTGTTCATCACAAATAAGCCATTGGTGGTCGATAACAACAGGTGATTCTGGTCCAAATTATCTATCTTGTAGATGCTGTCATTGACCTCCATCCCTTTGGGAAGCGTAGTTTGGCTCTGTTGGGTATTTCGATTGACGGCCAACAACCCTGAGTCGGTTCCCAGCCACAGCATCTCACCGTCGGCCAGTATGGCCCAAACCATGGAATCACTGAGCTTGTAAGGTTCAGAAGCGCTGAAACTATCCAGAATAAATTCCGGTGAATCGGCTACCACTGCCAGCGAATGCCCCGTGCCACCAACCCAGATCAGGCCATTGCTGTCCACCTGCAGGGCATTGATATATTCGATACCGGCCTTGAGCTTCAACTGTTCTTTATACTGTTTTAATTTGCGGCTATCCGGAGACCAGTTTAACAATCCCTGCTTGCTGGCAATCCACAGGTTTCCCTTGAGATCTTCGGTGATTTCACTGGTAAAAAAAGGGATTTCGGCCACGGCCTCTATGCTGTTGGCAGCCAGATCCACCCGATAGAATCCTTTGCTGGCGGCCACCCAGATCCGCTGTTGGCTATCCAGAAACAAGGCATTGAGACGTCCATAGTTATCCTGCCAGGGTAAACGCTGCAATACATCGCCATTGTGCGATCTCAGCTCCAAGCCATAAGCGTTCCCTATTAGTAAGGCACCACTCTCAAGCTGTAACAGCTGATCCCAAAGCAAATCGCTGTCGAAAGGTAAATCAAACAACTTACTAAGCTGTTGCAGGTCCTGACTCAGGCGCCAAATCTGACCTTTTTCCGTTAACAGCAGCCAGCCGCCAGCGGTCGATTGCAAGCTCTTCATTAAACCGCCACCCTGATAATCCGGAAACAGCTCATCGCTGCCAAACTGACGGAAACGGTTATCGGCTATATGGTAGAGATAGGCGTGCGACAGAGTACTGACCAGCATCTGTTGTTGCCCGAGAGACTTGACCAGGGGTAGATACTCATCGGCCATCCGCGATTCCAGACCATCGCGATCCAAACGGCGGATATTGGCGTTGCTGAGGCGATACAGTCCCTGTTCGGTAGAGAGCCAGATAAATCCCCGCTCATCCATACTGATGTCGAGAATACTGGTGTTGATCAAACCATCCCTGGAAGAAAATACCCTTTTAACCAACTCGTCGGCATCTGCCGATGCAGCCCCGAAAAAAAGGCTGAGCAGTATAGCAATACCTGCTGTTATTAGTTTTCTTATCATCGGTTGATGAATGACCTTGGTGACCAGTCTTGAATGTACCAGCTAGACCACCGAATTTCATCTTGTAAACAACAGTTCGTTTACAAGGATTGCACTTGATATAAAAAAATCGGGCCCAGCTAACTGGACCCGACTTCAACCCTGCCAGGGAACAAGTCCCCAATCAGCAGATTACTTTTTCTTTTTTGCCTTTGGGTTAGGCAGATCTGTGATTGAACCTTCGTAGATCTCGGCCGCCAGCCCTACAGACTCGTGCAGAGTCGGGTGAGCGTGAATGGTCAGCGCCAGATCTTCGGCATCACAACCCATCTCGATGGCCAGGCCGATTTCACCCAGCAACTCACCGCCGTTGACACCCACAATAGCGCCACCGATCACTCTGTGAGTCTCTTTGTCGAAAATCAGCTTGGTCATACCTTCGCTGGCATCGGAAGCGATAGCACGGCCGCTGGCTGCCCATGGGAAGGTCGCGGTTTCGTATGCTATGCCCTGCTCTTTGGCTTCTTTCTCGGTCAGACCAACCCAAGCCACTTCAGGATCTGTGTAAGCGATGGATGGGATAACTTTAGGATCGAAGAAGTGCTTCATACCGGCAATCACTTCGGCGGCCACGTGGCCTTCATGTACACCTTTGTGAGCCAGCATTGGCTGACCAACTATATCACCCACGGCGAAGATGTTGGCCACATTGGTACGCAGTTGCTTGTCGACATTGATAAAGCCACGCTCGTCAATCTTAACCCCGGCCTTGTCGGCATCAATCAACTTGCCATTGGGAGTACGGCCAATGGCCACCAGCACTGCGTCGTAACGCACTGGCTCGGCAGGTGCCGACTTACCTTCCATAGACACATAAATGCCGTCTTCTTTGGCTTCAACCGCTGTCACCTTGGTTTCCAGCATCAGGTTGAATTTCTTCTTGATCTGCTTGGTAAAGACCTTAACCACGTCTTTATCCGCCGCAGGGATCACCTGGTCGAACATTTCAACCACGTCGATTTCACTGCCCAGAGACGAGTAAACAGTACCCATTTCCAGACCTATGATACCGCCGCCCATCACCAGCATCTTGCCAGGGATCTCTTTCAGTTCCAGTGCATCGGTAGAGTCCCAGATACGTGGATCTTCATGAGGAATGAAAGGCAGCTGAATTGGGCGAGAGCCGGCAGCTATGATGGCGTTGTCAAAGTTAACCACTGTGGTTTCACCGTCGGCACCTTTCACTTCGAGGCTGTTGGGGCCAGTGAACTTACCGAAACCGTTAACCACCTTAACTTTACGCATCTTGGACATACCGCCAAGACCATTGGTCAGTTGGCCGATCACTTTCTCTTTAAAGCCACGCAGCTTGTCGAGATCTATTTTTGGCTCGCCAAACACAACACCGTGATCCGATACCGCCTTGGCCTCTTCAATCACTTTGGCTACATGCAACAGGGCTTTGGAAGGAATACAACCCACATTCAGGCATACGCCACCCAGAGTGCTGAAACGCTCAACAATCACTGTCTCCAGGCCTAAATCTGCCGCGCGAAAAGCCGCAGAATAGCCAGCAGGGCCAGCACCTAATACCACTACCTGAGTTTTGATTTCGTTACTCATTTTTTCCTCTGATTTCTTTCATTCCGTTGGGGACAGCCAGCCCAACCTGCGATGCGCCAGCTCGAAAGTGCTTGTCTCGTAAGGTGGGCGCATTTTAACCCGTGTTTGACACTGATCACAATAAACAAAAGGCCGCCCCGAGGGGCAGCCTGTTGTGTTAGAGGATCATTGTACGAATATCGGACAAGATCCCTGACAGAGTGACACTGAAGCGTGCCGCCATCGCCCCGTCGATCACCCGGTGATCATAAGACAGTGACAGTGGTAACATCAGCTTTGGCTCAAACTCTTTACCGTTCCACTTCGGCTTGATCTCAGACTTGGACACCCCGAGAATTGCCACATCCGGATAGTTGACGATAGGCGTAAACGCGGTACCGCCGATACCACCCAGGCTTGAGATAGTGAAGCAGCTGCCTTGCATGTCGGCTGCCTTGAGCTTGCCGTCGCGGGCCTTGATCGAAATTTCGGTCAGCTCACGGCTGAGCTCGATAATCCCTTTCTTGTCCACATCACGCACCACTGGCACAACCAAACCGTTTGGCGTATCAACCGCCACCCCTATGTGGAAGTACTTCTTGCGGATCAGCGATTCACCGTCCGGGCTCAGGCTGGAGTTGAATACCGGGAACTGCTGCAGCGTCTTGGCAACCGCCTTCATCATGAACACCAGCGGAGTGATCTTCACATTCAGCTTCTGCTTGGCAGCCAATTCATTCTGCTGCTTACGGAAAGCTTCCATCTCTGTGATATCAGCCTCATCGAACTGAGTCACATGGGGAATAGTCACCCAGTTGCGGTGCAGGTTAGGGCCGGAGATCTTCTGGATCCGGGTCAGTGGTACTTGTTCCACTTCACCGAACTTGCTGAAATCTACCTTAGGCGCATCGATAACCTGCAGACCACTGCCGCCGCCGACAGAAGTCGCCGCCGTGGCCTTGGGCCGTGACAGTTCATATTTCACATAGGCCTGCACATCCTCTTTGAGGATACGGCCCTTGCGACCCGTACCTTTCACCTGAGTCAGGTCCACACCGAACTCACGGGCCAGGCGACGCACCGCCGGAGAAGCGTGTACCGCACCTGTGTTAGGCTGGGCACCGGCGCTCGGATGATGCGGCACAGGTGGGCGGCTCTGCGCTGCAGGCGCGGCCACTGGAGCCGGTGCGGGGGCCGGGGCCGCCTGAGCTGGGGCTTCTGCCGGTGCAGCAACTGCTGCGGGAGCAGCGCCTTGGGTCTCAACCGTGGCAATCACGCTACCCTGAGACACCTTGTCACCCACTTTGACGGTCAGAGAAACCAGCTTGCCACCGAAGGGCGCCGGTACTTCCATGGTCGCCTTGTCGGTTTCCAGCGTGATCAGCCCTTGATCGGCACTGATCTCATCACCTACCGCCACCAGCACTTCGATAACGTCCACATCGGCAGCATCACCGATATCGGGAACCGCAATCTCTTTCACTTCAACTGTGGCAGGCGCGGCTGCCTGAGCGGCCACCGGCTGTGCGGCTGCTTGAGCCGCTGGCGCTTGTGGCGCTTCGGCAGAGGCGCCAACTTCCAGCAGCAACACCAAAGAGCCCTGGGAAACCTTATCGCCAACCTTCACTTTCAGTGACTTGACTGTACCCGCCTGAGGCGAAGGTACATCCATGGTTGCCTTATCGGTTTCCAGCGTGATCAACCCGGCATCGGCTTCGATAGCCTCACCTTCGCTCACCAGCACCTCAATAACATCGACATCTGCGGCATCACCGATATCCGGCACTGTCACTTCGATGACCTGGCTGCCACCGTCTGCAGGTGCGGCCGGCGCCGCCTGTTCTGCAGCTGGCGCGGGAGCCGCTGCCGGAGCAGGTGCAGCTTCTGCCTTGGGCGCTTCTGCAACAGGAGCCGCTTCTGCGCCTTCGGCGGCCATCAAGGCGATCAAGGTGCCTTCAGACACGCTGTCGCCAACGGCCACTTTCAATTCTTTGAGCACACCGGCGAATGGCGCAGGAATATCCATGGTCGCCTTGTCGCTTTCAACGGTAATAATGGAGTCTTCAGCCGCCAGGCTGTCACCCACATTGGCACAGATCTCAATAACCTGTACCTCGTCCCCGCCAATATCGGGAACCAGTACTTGTTTCATATCAGCCATTCTGCTTCCCCTCTTACGCGTGCTGTGGGTCGATCTTGTCGGCGTCGATGCCGTATTCGGCAATGGTCTTGGCCAGAACATCTACCGGCAGCTCGTTGCGGTCCACCAGCGACTTGAGCGCAGCAACCACGATGAACTTGGCATCCACTTCGAAGTGGTGACGCAGGTTGGCACGGCTGTCAGAGCGGCCGAAACCGTCGGTACCCAGCACCTTGTAGTCACAAGGCACGTAAGCGCGCAGCTGCTCGCCGTAGATCTTCATGTAATCGGTCGCCACAATCGCAGGCGCATCTTTGGCCAGCACTGTGCTCACATAAGGCACCTTGGCGGTTTCTGTTGGGTGCAGCATGTTCCAGCGCTCAACTGCCTGGCCATCACGCGCCAGCTCGTTGAAGCTGGTAACGCTGAACACATCTGTGCTGATACCGAAGTCTTTCGCCAGCGCCTGCGCCGCCTTGCGTACTTGCTCGAGAATAGTACCGCAACCCATCAGCTGGACTTTGCCTTTGCCGGAACCGGCAACGCTTTCCAACTTGTAGATACCCTTGACTATGCCCTCTTCCACGCCTTGTGGCATTTCAGGTTGAACATAGTTCTCGTTCATTGTGGTCAGGTAGTAGAAGATATCTTCCTGATCTTCGCCATACATGCGGCGAATACCATCCTGAACAATAACGGCAATTTCATAACCATAGGTTGGGTCATAGCTGATGCAGTTAGGAATGGTGTTGGCCAGAATATGGCTGTGACCATCCTGGTGCTGCAAGCCTTCGCCGTTCAGCGTAGTCCGGCCGGAAGTACCACCGACCAGGAAGCCACGGGCGCGCATGTCGCCGGCGGCCCAAGCCAGATCGCCGATCCGCTGGAAGCCGAACATGGAGTAATAGATATAGAAAGGGATCATCGGCGTATCATTGACCGAGTAGCTGGTCGCAGCCGACACCCAAGAGGACATGGCGCCCAGCTCGTTAATCCCTTCCTGCAGCACCTGGCCGGACTTGTCCTCACGATAGTAAGCAACCTGATCCGCATCCTGAGGCACATATTTCTGGCCTTCGTGAGCATAGATACCCACTTGACGGAACAGACCTTCCATACCAAAGGTACGGGCCTCATCCGGGATGATAGGTACTATCTTCTTACCTATGCCCTTGTCTTTCAGCAAGGCAGTCAATACCCGCACAAAGGCCATGGTAGAAGAGATCTCACGGCCGTTGGAGCCTTTGAGAACCGCATCAAAAATCTTCAGTGAAGGCACTTGCAGTTCTTCGCTGAATTTCTGCCGACGGGCAGGCAGATAACCCATCAGGGCCTCACGGCGTTCCTTGAGGTATTTAACCTCTTCGGAATCCGGTCCCGGATGGTAGAAGGGGATTTCATCCAGCTTGTCATCAGGGATTGGGATGTTGAAGCGGTCACGGAAGTGACGAATGGCTTCAATGTCCATCTTCTTGACGTTATGGGCAATGTTCTTGCCTTCACCGGCATCACCCAGACCATAACCTTTCACTGTCTTGGCCAGAATAACAGTTGGGCGACCCTTGGTCTTCTTGGCTCTATCGAGCGCGGCGTAAATCTTCACCGGGTCGTGGCCACCACGGTTCAGGCGCCAGATGTCATCATCAGACATGTTGGCTACCATCTCGGCGGTTTCAGGATACTTACCGAAGAAGTGTTCACGGGTCCAGGCACCGCCTTTGGCTTTACAGTTCTGATATTCACCGTCAACGGTTTCGTTCATCAGTTGCAGCAACTTGCCGCTGGTGTCACTGGCCAACAATGGATCCCAGTAACGGCCCCAGATAACCTTGACCACTTCCCAACCGGCGCCGCGGAATTCACCTTCCAGCTCCTGGATGATCTTGCCGTTACCGCGTACAGGGCCGTCGAGACGCTGCAGGTTACAGTTAACGATAAACACCAGGTTATCCAGCTCTTCACGAGCGGCCAGACCGATGGCACCCAGCGCTTCCGGCTCGTCACACTCGCCGTCGCCCAGGAAGCAATACACGGTTTGCTCGGAGCAATCCTTGATACCACGGTCAGTCAGGTACTTAAGGAAGCGCGCCTGATAAATCGCCTGGATAGGGCCCAGACCCATGGAAACCGTAGGGAACTGCCAGTAATCAGGCATCAGCTTGGGATGCGGATAGGAGGACAGGCCTTTGCCATCCACTTCCTGACGGAAGTTGGCCAGCTGTTCTTCGCTCAGACGACCTTCGAGGAAAGAACGGGCATAGATGCCGGGGGCGATGTGACCCTGGAAGTAAACCAGGTCGCCGCCGTCTTTCTCGTTGGGAGCACGGAAGAAGTGGTTAAAGCACACATCATAGATAGTGGCACTGGATGAGAAACTGGAAATATGACCACCAAGCTCCAGATCTTTCTTGGAACCACGCAGTACCATAGCCAACGCGTTCCAACGCACAATGGCGCGAATGCGACGTTCCATCTCCTGATTGCCCGGCATATGAGGTTCTTGCCCGGCAGGAATGGTATTCAGGTAAGCAGTAGTGGCAGTGTAAGGCAGGTGAGTACCGTTACGGCGAGCCTTATCGATCAGCTTTTCCAACAGGTAATGAGCACGTTCGGGACCTTCCTGCTCCAATACGGCCTGCAGGGATTCTACCCATTCCTGTGTCTCTAACGGATCCAAGTCTTGTAGCATATTTTCAGACATGACACTGTCCTTCTATACATTGTATTAATAGTGATTACGACGTCCTAAGGTGGGCACTGGGCCGACCCTGGGCTACACGCCGCTCTTCAAACGGCGCAAGCTACGCTGCAACCGGCTATCTTCTTCCCGTACCGACAACATGACTTCCTCGATATAACTCAAGTGGTCATTGGACGCTTCACGCGCGGCTTCGGGATCGCGGCGAATAATAGCGGCCAGCAAAGCCCGCCTATGTTTATTCGCCATGGATGAAGCTTCTTCACGACGACTCAGAAGCTCCAGGTTTTGCGCCACATTCTGATGCAGCACAGGAGTTAAACTCAGCACCAGGTGCAGCATGGCAACATTGTGTGATGCCTCGGCTACCGCCCGGTAAAAATGCACAATGGCGGCCGCTTGCGCTTCAATTCCCTCGGCGTCTTCCACTTCCTGGATCATTCGCTGGATATTCTGCATATCGGCGTCAGTTCCGCGCAGGGCGGCAAAATAAGCCATCATGCCTTCGGTGGCATGACGGAACTCCAGCAAGTCATATTGACTCTCCGGATCACCCTGCATAAGTTCGACTATGGGATCGGCAAGACTCTGCCACAACTGTTCTTTAACGTAGGTACCACCGCCTTGGCGGCGTAGCAATAATCCTTTTGCTTCCAGCTTTTGAATCGCTTCCCGCAATGAGGGACGGGAGACTTCAAACTGCAACGCCAACTCGCGTTCAGGAGGTAACTTCTGACCCGGCTGCAAGCTGCCTTCCAGGATCATCTGCTCCAACTGATTCATGATGACGTCAGAAATCTTTGGCTGACTGATTTTGCTATAAGCCATCTGGCCCTCAGCTCCTATTGTAAATTGGTCTTACCAATTTCTACGAGTGAGCGCACTTTATCAAATCACACTTTTAAAGTCCAGTTAGTGATCTGCATCAAGTCAACTCACGATGTGTGAGCATAGCCTATATTTTTCCCTCTGGGGTCAGACCAATTAACAAGCAGCTTCGGGCCCTGTTTGCGGCAAAGCCTGGTTAAGCCAAAGCCTGGTTAAACCCAAGCCCCGCCGCAGCAAAACCGCAAGCACACTTATTCGGCACTAACTCACCAGACCAAAAATGGTCAACAGCGACAAAATAGTAAGCAGTAAAGTTGAGTTACGCTTACTCAAGGCCAGCAGTGCCAAGGTAGACTGTACCGACACAGGCACATCTTCATCATCCGGCAGAGTTTCAGCAGCCAGCGCCACTTGGGTCACTATCTCCCTGGGCGTCGCCTCCCGTTTCAGCGCCAACTGGCACCATAACGGAAAAGCATTGCTGAAATGACCGCAAAGCACATAACCAAAACCTATGATCCGTGCCGGCAACCAGTCGAGCCAATACAGCAGCTTATCTACCACAGGCCACTCTTTAGCCAAGCGTTGGCGCCTTTCATCAAAAAAACGCACACTGCAATAAAACACCGCGCCTACCGGACCAAATAGAATAAAGAACAGCGCCACGGCGCCATAATAGCGGTAGTTGAGCCAGGCCACGCTCTGGCCTACCCTGGCGCCCAACTCGCGTTCGCTGACCGCATCCAGGCATTCACTGCAGTCCAGCTCTCCGGCGAAATGAAAACTGGCTTGCACATCACCGCGGCAAGCAGCCTGCACATAACGCTTAAATAAACGCCTTTGATATTGGTGGGAAAAACAAACTACCGCCAGCGCCACCCAAAGCAGCAGCGAAGGCAAGCCCCAAAACCATCCATCCACTACCCACAAAGCCACTGCCACACTCACAGCCGGTAGCAAGAGCGCCACTATCATGCCACCTGTAGTGCTCAACTGACTGTCGGTAAACATCTGCCTTTGATACCAGCGCAGCCCACTGTCCAACTGCCAGCGGGCCGGCAGCAGTTTCAAACGTTCAACAATAATCGCGATCAACAGGGAAAACAGTGCCATCTCTTCTTCTCCATGCTCTCTTTAGGCCTGCGGCCATCTCAAAGCGACACGCATCACAGCGCCTGCAGATACCTTTGCCAATCAAACCCCGGGCCCGGGTCTGTCTTGCGCCCAGGGGCAATATCGCTGTGACCTACTATTCTCTCTTTGGTGATATCCGGGTAGGCCAACCGTAAACTTTGGCTCAGGGTAATAAGTTTATGGTACTGCGCCTCGGTAAAGCCGGAATCATCTGTGCCCTCCAACTCTATGCCGACGGCAAAGTCATTACAGCCGCTACGACCGGCAAAGTTAGATACCCCGGCATGCCAAGCGCGCTGGTCGACCGAAACATATTGGCGCAATTCACCATCACGGCGAATCAGAAAATGCGCCGACACTTCCAGCCCCTTAAGCTCGGCAAAGCTGGGATCGGCTTCAGTATCCAAGGTTCCCAAAAACAGCTGCTCTATATAAGGCAGACCAAAACAGCCGGCCGGCAGACTGATATTATGGATCACCAAAAGGCTCACCTCGCCATCTGGCCTGTGATTAAAGTGAGGTGAAGGCCTGGGTACGGCTTCACCATACCAACCATCAATCCATAGCTCCCGAACCAATTATTTATCTCCCGACTCTCTATTGGCGTCACTAAAGCAAGGCTTGGCTGCTTGCGCTTCAAATCACCCCGGACTCGACCACAGCCAATTGTGCCTCCAACACAATACCAGCAGCGCCCCTTATTATGCTAATCTAGCAGCATAAATTTCCTCAATAATCCCGAGTCAATCAAGGACGCGTATCATGCTCGAAAATGATATCAGGGTCAGTGTCAAAGCCGCACTGGACGAAGATCTTGGCCACCAGAAGGCCTCCGAGGGCGATATCACAGCCCTGTTGATCCCGGCAGACAAATATGCCGAAGCTACCCTTATTACCCGCGAAGAAGGGGTTTTCTGTGGTAAAGCCTGGGCCGAGCAGGTATTTAACCAACTCGGAGGCGAAGTGGCCCTGCACTGGCATGTGGATGATGGCGATCTTGTGCTGCCCAATCAGCTGCTGTGTGAACTCTCTGGCCCGGCGCGCCTGCTGCTCACAGGCGAGCGCACCATGATGAACTTTATTCAAACCCTCTCAGGCGTAGCCAGCCTGACCAAGATTTACTGCGACAAACTGGCGGGCACTCAATGCCGTTTGCTCGATACCCGCAAGACCCTTCCCGGCCTGCGGACGGCGCAGAAATATGCCGTCACCTGCGGCGGCGGCAAAAACCACCGCATAGGTTTGTTCGACGCCTTTCTGATCAAAGAAAACCATATTATGGCCTGCGGCGGTATCGCCAAGGCGATTGCGGCCGCACGAGCACTGCGCCCGGACAAACCTGTGGAAGTCGAAGTAGAAACCCTGGAAGAACTGGCGCAAGCGCTGGAGGGCGGCGCTGATATTGTTATGTTGGACAACTTCGATGTCACCATGATGCTGCAGGCGGTAGAGCTCAATAATGGCTTTAAGGCCAAGGGACTGGGTGCCAAACTGGAAGTTTCCGGCGATGTCACTCTGGAAACCATAACTGCCTTCGCCCAAACCGGTGTCGACTTTATCTCGGTCGGCGCCCTGACCAAGCATGTGCGGGCCATGGATCTCTCCATGCGCCTCAAAGGCTAAGATCTTGGCAGGCATACCCCTGACGCCAGGGGTATGCCTATTTCAGCCCCTATCCCGCCCCAGCAGGCGTTAACCGCCAAGCCCCGCCGCTAACCGCACAATACTCATCCGCTTGCCATTGCAGCTTGCAGCATCTGCGCCTTATTCTGAGTCAGGCTCTCGCCACTCCACTGAAAACCGCCGCCCCAAGACCAAACTCAAGTCCAGACCCAAGTCCAAGCCCAGCCCCAAGCCCGAGCAAGAGCCCGTCTGATAATACTATCCCAGGGTTATATTCTTCCTCAGGCAGGCACGGTTTGTGCACCTCACTCGGCACCAGTATAAAACTCATGCATAAAGTCATGCATAAAGTCATGCATAAAGCCAATGCACAAAACCTGTGCATGAAAACCCACATAGGCAAAACCAGCTATAAAAATCACCTATTCCCCGCCAAAAATCCGCCCCCAAAACCGCCCAACAAAACAAAACAAACTGTTAACAACTATATTTACCGCTAAATGGGAGCCAAGCATTTTTTTGACAAAGCCACATCCCTGACACAAACAGGGTAAAGCGTCAAAATATTGTTACCGGCAAAACTTGGTGGTGGATAACAATTTTGATTTTTTCCGCTATTTCAGGTGGTTTTTTCACTATTGCAGATTCCCTTTTTAGTAACTTTATACTAACTTTTAGGGCAGGCGAGATGGCCGCGTCGGCCAACCTCACCGACAAGGTAACCACCCAAACTGCTATTTTATGACGCACAATAAAGTTACAAATGTAAAAATTGTGATTTGAGTAAATGCTCAGTTCCTTGAGGTGCGGTTTGCCGGAACGACATACGATAAACTTAAATAGCTTTGCTGAACTGATTGAGTCTGGATCCAGATAGGCTTTGGGGTCATCCCCACTAAGCTGGCAAGCCGGGAAAACCGCCTGAATATTTACAGGCATCACAGGAATACGAGTAACAGGGAATCAAGTTACCGATTCACTCAAGACGGCAACAACGGAGAAAGCAAATGAAAACTATCAAACTCAACAAGCGTGCTCAGGGCTTTACCCTGATCGAACTAATGATCGTTGTCGCGATCATAGGCATTCTGGCGGCCATCGCACTGCCTGCGTATCAAAACTATTTGCTTAAAGCAAAATTCACAGAGGTTACCAATGCAACTGCTGCAGTTAAAACAGCTGTAGAAATATGTGTTCAGATGAAGCAAGACCTAGATGTATGTAATGCCGGGGCAGAAGGAATTCCTGCAGATGTTGAAGCTGGTGAGGGGATCGTTGGATTAAGCACCGCAGCCGGAGTTATTGTAGCCGTACCAGCAACTGATAGTGACTTAGTCGCCGGGGATACTTATACCCTTACACCAGCAATCGTTGGTAGCAAAGTGATTTGGACAGCGACTTGTGGAAACGAATCAACTGAATTCTGTAATCCTGCTCCTGCTGCTTAAGCAAAATTAAAGCTAATGGGCTCTCCCGAATTCAGATAATAAGTGCACCACTCATGGTTAAACGGTGAGGAGAGATCAACTGCCTGTTGGTGATACTCTGTAGTCGCCAAACAAACA
>NZ_JBKORL010000039.1:0-1839 GCF_047314525.1 Shewanella sp. BJSY2023SW007
CCAAGAAGGGATCAACAGCAATCCCCTCTTGGATCTCCCTTGCCGCCCCACACGGTGTCGAAAGCCCCTCGGCCTAATGGCGCAAATAACTACCGTTTCAGACGCTCATCCCTGATTCGACTGGCGCTGCTTCGGCATCCATGCCTCAGCCACGTTATTTGCGCCAACGGCTTTCGGCGACACCGAGGGGGAATTGGTACAACTCTGTTAGTCCTGAGTAGTTTGAAATATCTGAAGAGTTTGCAGACATACACCTATTTTCCAGGCACAGGTGGAACTGTGACCTTCCGAGCCAGGGATGGCGAGGCAGAGCTTACAGGGACGTACTCGCAGCGTGTCACAGGAGCGCCTGTGCGAAAAGCACAGCGTAGGTGATTGGCTACACCGTGGCCGGAAGCTCGGCCAGTACTAACTTAGGAACTTTTAGCTGGAAGCTATGCTAGCCGCTGTGCCAGCGGCTTAAAGTCGTGGAGCTTTGGGTTTCAAACCCAGTCAATTCTACTTCAAAAATAAACCAAATCAGGGTTTTGTTGCCTTTGTCAAAACTTAACCTTTGGCTAATTGTTTTCAAATTCAGTACTGGGTATTGTATAGCCAATTCAAACGCTTAGCTTTAGCACTTCCTTAAGCTTAAGGCCGAAAGCAGTAGCACTTTTCCGTTTTCAGCGGAATGTAGGGACAAACAGAGTTTGGACCCGTGCGGTAGCCATGGCTTTACTTAACATTTTTGTAGGGTCTGGGTTGAAGGGCGCTTTGGGTTGTAGGGCTCGGGTTGTACGGCTTGGCGCGCTCATGACAAGCACCTCAGAACTGATTTTTTATACAGTATTATTGATGTTCCAGGAAAAATGCCGGGAATCTGTAGCTAAGTTTGCGCGTTATTTCCGTAACATTCCAGGAAATATTTTTAAATTCAAAAGGTTAAAAAATACAGCTGGTAGATAATAGGTTTAGAAACCGCGCATGCGCGTTTACACTCATCTGAGGACTAAAACGCGCATGCGCACTATACAGCTGTTAGCCTTAAAGGAAATTTTGTGCCAAATTATCTATCAATATACTGTCCAAGTTGTCATAGACATACGTCTCTTGATCCTGCCCCGGTTAAATATAAAAGTGGATCATATACATACACAACAGAAGCCTTTTGGGAGCAGGATTATCAAAACACATGGTGGATGGGAGTGTGTAATTCCTGTAATGAACCCGTTCTGGTGTTAAATAAAGGTGAAAAAGTCTATCCCTCACCGTTACCAAAGCCAACTGACCAAAATGTACCCGAAGCAATCCGTAATGATCTCGATGAGGCGAAGCAATGTTTTTCCGTTTCAGCTTTTCGTGCTGCGGCTGTTATGGCCCGAAGAGTTATGCAAGTGGCTGCAACAGACAAAGGAGCTAAATCAGATAAACTCGTTTCACAAATAGCAGAACTTCAAGCCAACGGTGTAATAACGAAAGATCTTAAGGAGTGGGCAGATGCCGTAAGATGGATTGGAAATGATGCTGCTCACCCAAGCAAAACGACTGTTACACATGATGAGGCTGAAGATGTTCTCCATCTGGCTGAACAATTTCTACATGTCATATATGTGGCTCCTGCGTTGGCTGCAGGACTTAGAAAGAAGTTAGGTAAAAGTTAGGCTAACAAGCGCATGTTGTTCGCCCCTGCGGGGCTGGGACCTCCGTTCCGCTGCGCTTCACTGCGGCCCCAAATGCGGGCGTTAGGTTTTAGGAGTTCAAATTGAAGCGCGAATTCAACTCCGAAGTGCACCACTCGCTAAATTAGGCTGCCTTGCGTAATTCATTGAATACCGCAATAGGTTGCCTGAAGCCGAGGCA